>NZ_JBFBGK010000102.1:0-30715 GCF_040684615.1 Streptomyces sp. NPDC089919 | reverse complement strand
GGCGTACTACCTGATCGCGCCGTCGGAGTGCTCCTCGAACCTGGCCCGCTTCGACGCCATGCGCTACGGCCTGCGGGTCGGCGACGACGGCACGAGGTCGGCCGAGGACGTCACCGCGCTGACCCGCGAGGCGGGCTTCGGCCCGGAGGTCAAGCGCCGCATCATGCTGGGCACGTACGCGCTGAGCTCCGGCTACTACGACGCGTACTACGGCTCGGCGCAGAAGGTCCGCACCCTGATCCTCCAGGACTTCGAGGCGGCCTTCGAGCGGGTCGAGGTCATCGTCTCGCCCACCATGCCGGTGACCGCCTTCCCCATCGGCGAGCGGGTGGACGACCCGCTGGCCATGTACCTGGCGGACGTCTGCACCATCCCCACCAACCTGGCCGGCAACGCCGCCATGTCGCTGCCCTGCGGCCTGGCACCGGAGGACGGCCTGCCGGTCGGCCTCCAGATCATCGCCCCGGCCCTGAAGGACGAACGCCTGTACACGGTCGGCGCCGCGGTGGAGAAGGCCCTGGAAGCCCGCTGGGGCGCCCCGCTGCTCACCCGGGCCCCGGCACTGTGAGCGCCCCGGACGCACCCCCGGCGCGGCCCAGTACGGCGACCAGGACGGCGAGGTCCAGCGCGCCGGCGGGGTCGTCGGGGTAGCGGGTGGTCTGGAGGGGGCCCACCTCGGGCAGGCGGACGCCTTCGGACTCCAGGACGTACGTGAGGGCCAGCAAGGCCAGGCGGGCGTTGCCGTCGGGGTACGGGTGGAAGAAGGCGACGTCCAGGTAGGCGCGGGCGGCCCGGGCCGGGAGCGGGACGGCGGGGTCCGCGCTCTCCCGCAGGCAGCCGGCGAAGTCCTGCCAGGTGCCCGGGGTCAGCCCGTACCGTTCCCGGCCTCCTTTGGCGAAGGCGTCCGAGCCGCGCAGGCGCAGCCCCCGTACGCCGAGCACCAGTTCCTGCCAGCGGCCGAGCAGGGCCGGGGTGAGCGGTTCGCCCCGGGCCGCGTCGGCGCGGGACAGCGCCAGCGCGGCGAGCAGGCGGTCGGCCCGTTCCGGGTCCCGCGCGCGGACCGGTCCCCCGTACCAGGCGGCCGGCCCGTCGACGACGGCCGGCCGCACCGGCGCCGGGACCTCCGGTGCCGCGCGCCAGTCGACCTGCTGCCGGACCCGGCACCACACGGCCAGGCAGTCAGCGCTCACGGAAGAACCTGCACCCCGTCAGGCGGACCGCCAGGTCCTCGCCCACGCTCTCGACCAGGGCGGGCGCGGGCTCGGTCCAGCTCTCGAAGCGGCCGCCGATCGCGGCGCGCACCGCCGCCGCCGCTTCCTGCGGGGCCAGGCCCGTCGAGGTCACGTACCAGGTCAGGGTCGTGGTACAGAGCCCGTACCAGCCCCCTGCGGTGCCGGTGCGGTCGATGACCGTGGTCACGAGCCGGGTGGCCGCCCGCTCCACGTGCCAGCTGCGGTCCTCGCCGGTGCTGCCGGGCGGTGGTGCCAGGTCGTCGAACCGCTCGGCCAGGTACTCCAGCCAGTCGCGCCACTCCAGGAGGCAGGCCGCGACGCGGGCGGCGGTCTCCTGCGGCCCGCCGATCGAGTGCGCGTCGCAGCACCAGGCGCCGACCGGGCCGCCGTTGTGGACGGACCACTCCCAGCCGCAGGTCCACCGGCCGTAACGCGCGGCCAGGAGCGCGCTCACCTCGTCCAGGAAGCGGAAATTGTCCATACGGTCCGCATCGGCCGCCGGCGTCAGCGGTGCGACCAGCGCCGTGAGACGGTCCTCCTCGTCCGCGTCCCACGCGAAGGCGTGCCGTCGCGGATCGGCGGCGGACCAGGGAAGGTGCGCGGGCCAGAGTTCGGGCGGGCGGGACGTGGGGTGCCTCCTGGTCCGGACGTGACGGGCGGCTGATGAGGATGCCCGCCGCGCCGCGCGGTGTCACCCGAATAAGCGCCGCACCGTCCTCGTCCCCGGGGGCTGTCGGTGCCGCGTGGCAGGATCGGGGCGAAGCAGGGTCGCCGTCGGTCGTGGGGAGGGCTTGATGAGCGTGCGCCGGGTGGTGCCCAATCTCCGGACGGGGGCGGTGGCGGAGAACCGTGAGTTCTACGGGCTGTTGGGCTTCGAGGAGGTCATGAACCACGGGTGGATCACGACCCTGGCCGCCCCTGCCACCCCCTCCGCGCAGCTCAGCTTCATGACGCAGGACCTGACCGCGCCCGTCGTGCCCGACCTCAGCATCGAGGTCGACGACGTGGACGCGGTCCACGCGCTCCTGGTCGGGCGCGGGGCGGAGATCGTGCACCCCCTCCAGGACGAGGAGTGGGGCGTGCGCAGGTTCTTCGTACGGGATCCGGACGGCCGGGTGGTCAACGTCCTGGGCCACCGGTAGCCGGGCCCCGCCCCGCTCAGCCGTTGACGAAGGTCAGGCTGGTGGCGTCGTAGCGGGTGCCGGCGACGTCCGCGGCCGGGGCGGCGGCGTCGATCGCGGACAGGTCCTCCTCGGACAGGACGATGTCCAGGGCCGCCAGGTTCTCCTCCAGGTAGCGCTCGCGCCGGGTGCCGGGGATCGGCACCACGTCCGCGCCCCGGTGCTGCACCCAGGCGAGGGCGAGCTGGCCGGTGGTGACGCCCTTGGCCGCGGCCAGTTCGTCCAGCGCGGCCACGATCGCCAGGTTCCGCTCGAGGTTGCCGTCGGCGAAGCGCGGCTGGCTGCGCCGTACGTCGTTCTCCGCCAGACCCTCCACCGAGCGGTACTTGCCCGTCAGGAAGCCGCGGCCGAGCGGGGAGAAGGGCACCAGGCCGATGCCCAGCTCGCGGCAGACCGGGGCGACGCCCTCCTCCAGGTCGCGGGTCCACAGCGACCACTCGCTCTGCAGCGCGCTGATCGGGTGCACGGCCTGCGCCCGGCGGATCGTCTCCGCGCCGGCCTCGGACAGCCCGAGGTGCCGGACCAGGCCCGCCCGCACCAGCTCGGCCATGGCGCCGACGGTCTCCTCGATCGGCACCCGCGGGTCGACCCGGTGCTGGTAGTAGAGGTCGATGTGGTCCACCCCGAGCCGGCGCAGCGACGCCTCGCAGGCCTGCCGGACGTAGGCGGCGTCACCCCGGATGAGGGTGGGCTCGCCCAGGCGGTTGGCGAAGCCGAACTTGGTGGCCAGGACGACCTCCTCGCGGCGGCCGGCGACGGCCCGGCCGATCAGCTCCTCGTTGTGTCCGAAGCCGTAGAAGTCCGCGGTGTCCAGCAGCGTCACCCCGAGGTCCAGGGCCCGGTGCAGGGTGGCGACCGACTGCGCGTCGTCCGCGGCGCCGTAGCCGTGGCTCATGCCCATGCAGCCCAGTCCCTGCGCGGAGACCTCAAGAGTGCCCAGGCGGCGGGTGCGGTTCTCGGTCATGGCGGGGTTCCTCCTGGGCTTCGGGATCTTGTACCCAGGACGCTAGGTGTTGGAGTGTGCTCGAAGTCAAGCCGTCACAGCCCCCGCCAGGCCGGGTCGGTGTCCTCGCAGCCGGCGCCGTCGGGGGCGTGGCCGGTGTGGCGGCGCGAGGGGAGGGTGGGGGTCGAGGGGCGTTCGAAGGTCTCCAGGGCCGAGGGGCCCCCGGCGGTGTCGGACCGGGCCGCGAACGGGCGGGTGCTCAGGGCGGCCATCAGGCGGCCACGGCCAGCGGGGCGGGCAGGCGCAGGAGGTCGCAGGCCTCCTCCGGGCGGCGGGCCGCCCGGATCAGCCGGCGCTCGACGGCGCTCAGGAAGCCCTCGGCGACCAGGTGGTCCAGCAGCCCGATCAACGGGTCGAAGAAGCCCCGGTGGTTGACCAGCACGATCGGCTTGTCGATCAGGCCCAGCTGGTTCCAGGTCAGCACCTCCATGACCTCGTCCATCGTGCCGATCCCGCCCGGCAGGACGGCGAAGCCGTCGGAGAGCGCGTACATGAGGGCCTTGCGCTCGTGCATGGTGTCGACCACGCGGATCGAGCCCAGCGGGTCGTCGGAGCGCTCGCGCTCGCGCAGCGCCTGCGGCACCACGCCGGTGACGTCCCCGCCGCCGGCCGTGACGCCCTGGGCGACCGCGCCCATCACGCCGACCCCGCCGGCGCCGTAGACGAGGTCCGAACCGCGCCGGGCCAGTTCGAGGCCGAAGGCGTGGGCGAAGTGGAGGTGGTCGGGGTGGACCCCGGGCCGGGCACCGCAGAACACCGCGATGCTCGGCCTCGTTTCGGCGTGGGCTGCCATGTGACTGCTCTCCCTGGGTGTGACGGAGGGGGGACGGACGGTCTGACGGTGGGTGGTGCGGCGGACGGACGGACGGACGGTGGTGCGGCGGACGGCGGGTGCGTCAGCGGGCGGCGGCGGCAGCGGCCGGGGCGTGGGCCGACCCGGCGCGGTCCGGTACGCGGTGGCCGGACCCGCGGTGGCCCAGCGCGTGCAGCGCCACGTGCAGCAGGACGTCGGCGCCGGCGACCAGGTGCTCGGGCCGGGTGGCCTCCTGCGGCACGTGGCTGACCCCGCCGATGCTCGGGACGAAGACCATCGCGATCGGCGCGATGTCCGCCACGATCTGCGCGTCGTGCCCGGCGCCGCTGGGCAGCGCCAGATGCGACAGGCCCAGCTCCGCGCAACCGTCCTCGATCGCGGCCCGCAGCGGCGGGTGGGTGGCCACCGGCTCGGACCGGGTCAGCGCGGTGACCGCGATGCCGCAGCCGCTCTCGCCGGCGATCCGCTCCAGCTCGGTACGGAGCGCCGCCTCCGCGGTGCGCAGCCGTACCGGGTCGGTGTCGCGCAGGTCGACGGTCAGGGTGACCGAACCGGCGATGGTGTTGGGCGTGTTGGGGTGCGCCTCCAGGCGGCCGACGGTGGCCACCCGGCACAGCCCCCGCCCCCGGCCGATCTCCTCGGCGGCCGCCACCACCCGTGCCGCGGCGGCCATCGCGTCCCGCCGGCCCTCCATGGGGGTGGTGCCCGAATGCCCGGCGGCCCCCCGTACCGACAGGGTCAGCACGCAGCGCCCGGTGATGGCCTCGACCACCCCGATCTCGGCGCCGGCCCGCTCCAGTACGGGGCCCTGCTCGATGTGGAGTTCCAGGTACGCGGCGACGGAGCCGGCGGACCAGGCTGCGGTGCCCAGGGCGTCCAGGTTCCCGCCCGCCGCCTCCAGCGGGCCGCGCAGCGGCCGGCCGTGGTGGTCGGCGGGCTCGCCCGGCAGCTCGGCCAGCCGGCCGGCCAGCGCCATCGACCCCCAGAAGGGCTGCGGGAAGAGCGCGCCCTCCTCGTTGGCGAACCCCACGGCCACCGGCTCGTACGGGGCCTCGAGCCCGGTCTCGGCACAGCGCTGGAGCACTTCCAGCGCGGCCAGCACGCCGTACGCGCCGTCCAGCGGGCCGCCGTTGACGACGGTGTCGAGGTGGGAGCCCATCAGGACGGCGGGCCGGGGGGCCGCGGCCTCGTCGCCGTCGGCGGGCGGCCGCCGCATGATCACGTTGCCCGCGGCGTCCACCCCCGCGCTCAGCCCGGCGGCCCGCGCCTCGGCGAGCAGCCAGTCGCGGGCCTCCTGGTCGGCCGGGCCGAAACCGGGCCGGGTGATGCCGCCGGTGGCGGGGTCCGCGCCGATGGCGCCCAGTTCGCGGATCCGGCGCAGCAGCCGGCCGCCGTCGGTCCGCAGCGGCGCGGTCAACGGCGGGATCAGTGTCTCGGTCATGCTGCGCTCCTGTGGGATTGCCTTGAGATGCGGTCTTTCCGACGTTCCGAACGGCGTTCCGAGGCAAAAGCGTCACCATGGCGAGAGGGATCGGTCAAGGACGGCCGATTGAATGCCCGACTGTTCGACCGGGTTTTTCACGCGCTTGAACGCGGTTGACCAACTGGCCTCTGACCTGCTGATCTTCGGCCCTCCCGGCCGAGTGGCGAAAGGGTGGAGACGGGGAGCTGTCCAACCGAATTACGTCCAACCGTCATTCGTTGACAGCCCTTGGAAAGGCTTCGTACTTTCACGGCATGATCCCCTCCGATATCAGCCTGCTGCCTATTCTCGGTCGTCCGACGATCTCCGGCGACGGCCGTTTCGCCGTCGTGTCCGTCTCCCGCGTCGACCTCGCCGCGGACGAGGGCGTGCACGAGCTGTGGCTGGCCGACACCAGCGGGACCACCCCGGCCCGGCTCCTGACGAAGGGGCCCTACGACGGCGCCCCGGCGTTCTCCCCGGACGGGCGCTGGCTGGCCTTCCTGCGGCCGGCCCCCGGCGGCCCCGCGCAGCTGCACCTGCTGCCGATGGACGGCGGCGACCCCGTCGTGGTCACCGACCAGCCGCTCGGCGCCGGCCAGCCGGTGTGGAGCCCCGACTCGCGGCGGATCGCCTACTGCGCCCGGGTCGGGCTCGGCGGCCGCTACCGGCGCGGCGTCCCGCCGCAGAAGGAGGCCCCGCGGCGGATCACCAAGCTCCGCTACATGGCCGACGGCTTCGGCTACTGGTTCGACCGGCCCCGCCAGGTGTTCGTGACCGACCCGTTCACCCCGGACCACGCCACCGTCCAGATCACCGACTCCGAGCACGACCACGGCGACATCGACTGGAGCCCGGACGGCTCGCTCCTCACCTTCGTCGCCGCCCGGCACGCCACCCACGGCGACGACCTGCGCAACGACGTCTGGGTCGCCGCCTCCGACGGCACCGGCGACCTGCGCGCCCTGACCGAGGGCGGACTGACCCTGGGCTGCCCCCGCTTCGCCAAGGACGGCAGCGCCGTCTGCTTCGCCGCCGAGGTCCTGGACGAGCACCAGCAGGGCGTCGCCAACAGCAGCTACGGCCTGTGGTCCGCCCCGGTGGACGGCACCGCCGGACCGCGCCGGCTCACCGACCCGGAGCCGTACCACCTCAGCTACTCCAGCCAGATGATCGCCACCGGCCGCGAGGGCGTGTACTTCGCCAACGACCACCGCGGCGAGGTCAACCTGATCCTCGTCCCCTACGACGGCGGCGAGCCCACCCCCGTCATCACCGGCGAGCGCCAGGTCAACGGCTACGCCGTGGCCGAGGGCGCGCACGGCGTCACCATCGCCGCGGTGGTCGCCGACGCCGGCAGCGCCGGGGACCTGATGGTCTGGCACAACGGCGAGGAGCGCACCCTCACCGGCTTCGGCGCCGCCCTCAGGGCCACCGGCCGCATCCGCCCCGCCGAGGAGTTCACCGCCGTCACCGCCGACGGGTACCCGCTCCAGGGCTGGATCGTGCGCCCCGAGGGCGAGGGCCCGCACCCGGTGCTGCTCCAGATCAAGGGCGGCCCCTTCACGCAGTGGGGCTACACCCTCAACGGCCCGGCCTCCTTCGAGGAGGCGCAGGTCTACGCCGGCGCCGGCTACGCGGTGGTGCTCGGCAACCCGCGCGGCGCCGCCGGCTACGGCCAGGCGCACGGCAAGCACATCCTCGACGACCTGCCCCGGCGCACCGCCGAGGACCTGCTGGCCCTGCTGGAGACCGCACTGGAGGCCCCCGACCTCGACGGCGGCCGGGTCGGCATGATGGGCGGCTCCTTCGGCGGTTACATGTCCGCCTGGATGGCCGCCCACCACGGCAAGCACTTCAACGCCGCCATCGCCGAACGCGGCTGCTACGCCATCGACAGCCACAGCGCCTCGTCCGACGAGGGCATCATCCTCTCGCTGGCCCTGTACGGCACCGACCCCGAGGTGTGGCGGGACGCCAGCCCCCTGACGCACGCCGACCAGATCGACATCCCGGTGCTGCTCATCCAGTCCGAGGAGGACCGGCACACGCCCATGGAGCAGGCCCAGCGCCTCTTCGTGGCCCTCAAGCGGCGCGGCGTCCCGGTCGAGATGCTGCTCTTCCCCGGCGAGACCCACGAGATGTCCCGCACCGGACTGCCCAGCCACCGGCTGGCCCGCTACGAGGCCGTCCTGGAGTGGTGGGCCCGCCACCTGTGAGGGCCCCGGGCCCGGCTCCGGCCCTCCTGGCGCGCCGGGGCCGCCGCCCCCGTCGCCGACCCCGCCCCGGCGCGTCAGGAAACCCGGCAACCAGGCACGTACCAGGCAGGAACAGGAATGAGGCACCGGCCATGACCGAGCACGCTGTGCACACGCCCGCCGACGGACCCGCGCAGGTGCCCGTCGAGCACTACCTCTCGACGTACCTCACCCCGCCCGGCGAGCGGTCCGTCCTCTCACCCCGGCACGACCACAACATCGCGCTGTGGCGGCGCCGCGCCGGCACCGTCGAGCTGGTCCGGCACTGGGAGTTGGAGCGCATCAGCGGCCGCAAGCACCACTCCCTGCCGCTGTACACGCCCCAGCGGGCCGAGGCCTTCCTGACCGGGCTGCTCGCCACCGAAGGCCTCACCCCGGCCGACCTCACCGCCACCTGGGGCACCCCGGGGCTGCCCGGCCACACCGAACTGGCCCTGCCGGCCGGCAGCGAGGGCCTGGCCGTGCACACCCTGGCGCACCTCTTCAGCGGACTCCTGATGGACAGCCGGATCTTCAAGGAGGAGACGATCGTCGGCCTCGCCGTGGACGCGGCGCCCGACCTGATCCTCGAGGCCGAGCGCCCGGCCGGCTACTACGCCGGCTGCGTCTCGGTGCGCGGGGCGGTCACCTTCGCCGCCGTCGAGTCCCCCGCCCCGCTCTACCACGCGGCCGACCGGCGCTTCGGCAAGGAGCCCGGCACCCTGATGGCCCTGGCCACCGCCTCCGTCGCGACGATCGACTTCGACGCCGGGGCGGCGGTCGGCCGCATCGAGCTGTACGGCGGCAGGACGCTGCCGTGGCCCGCCGCCTTCGGGCTGCTCGACGAGGTGATCGCGGCGGCCCGCGAACAGCTCGACGGACAGCCCAGCCAGGACGTCCGCTTCAGCGACGAGGACAACCTCCAGAGCGCGGTGATGAAGGTCGTCCAGCGCTGCTGCGACCTGGTCATCATGCGCAACGTCGAGCGGCTGTGCGCCCTGGCCGACGTCCGGCCCGAGGACAGCTACCTCTCCATGAGCGGAGGCTTCGCCCTCAACTGCCCCACCAACACGGTCACCCTGGACCGGTACGGCTTCAAGGGCCTGCTCGCCCCGCCCTGCGCCAACGACTCCGGCGAGGCGCTGGGCATCGGCCTGCTCGGGCTGCACGGCATCGGCGCCTTCGAGGACGCCGACCTGCGCATCGCCACCGCCTACCACGGCAACGAGCTGCGCGACGTCGACGAGGCGCTGGCGGAGTTCGCCCCCTGGATCGAGCAGGTCTCGGAGTTCTCGCCCGAGACCTTCGTCGCCGACCTCGCCGACAGCGTCGTCGCCTGGGCCGACGGGGCCGCCGAGATGGGCCCCCGGGCGCTGGGCCACCGCAGCCTGCTGGGCGACCCGCGCTCCGAGAAGGTCAAGGACCTCCTCAACGAGTACAAGCAGCGCCAGTGGTGGCGCCCGGTCGCCCCGATCGTGCTGGCCGAGCACGCCGAGCCGTGGTTCGTCCAGCGCCGGCCCTCGCCGTTCATGCTCGAGGCCGTCGAGGTACGGGCGGAGGTGCGCGAGAGGGTGCCGGCCATCCTGCACCTGGACGGCTCGGCCCGGCACCAGACCCTCACCGCCGAGGCCAACCCGCTGCTGCACCGGGCCATGACGGCCTTCCACGCCGCCACCGGCGTCCCGATCGTCTGCAACACCTCCCTCAACGACCGGGGCGAACCGATCGTCGACACCGCGGCCCAGACGCTCACCTTCTGCGTCCGCAAGGGCATACCGGTGGCCTACCTGGGCGGGCGGCGGGTCCTGCTGCGCACCGAACCGAACCCGCCGGCCGCCGTACCGGACGGGCCCCGGCCCCGGGAGGACCACTGGTTCGCCGGCCAGGAGGCCGACCGCGACGCGTACTGGCAGGGCTGGCTGGACCGCGGCTACACCCCGGGCGGCCTCCTCCTGATGACCGGCACCCCCCAACTCCTGGACGACCCCGACACGTACACCCCCGGCCGCGTCAACCTCCTCGCCGAGCGGGTGGCCGCCGCCGACCCGGGCTTCGCCCAGGGCCTGGCCGACTACCTGGAGGAACAGGACCTGCCGCGCTGACGTCCCCGTCCGCCCTCCCGCCGGCCGCGCCGTACGAGGCGACCGGCGGGAGGGCATCGACCGTTCGCCGGGCGAACCACGCCCGCGGGCACCACATCCCGGAGGGAGCCCCATGCCGTACACCGTCGAGGCGACGACGCTCGTCGCCGCCGCCCTGGACGACGTCCTGGCGACCGCCGACCGGGCCACGCCGCTGGGCGAGGCACAGGTCGCGGCGCTGGAGGCGGCGCACAAGCTGCTGGAGGCCGGCCGCTCTTCGGCCGCCCGGCCGCCCGAAGAGCGGATCGAGATCCTGCGGGAGGCCCTGGGGTCGGCCCGGGCCGCCGTGGTCGCCGCCGCCACCGCCACCGTGGTCGCCCACGACATGACCAGGAGGGTCCATGGCACCCGACCGTGACCTGCCGCCCCTGATCGCCGACGAGCGCGAGATGCTGCGGGCCTACCTCGACTACCAGCGCGCCACCCTCGCCATCAAATGCGACGGGCTCGCCGAGGAGGACCTGCGCAGGGCCGCCGCGCCACCGTCCACGCTCTCCCTGCTCGGCCTGGTACGGCACATGGCCGAGGTCGAACGGGCCTGGTTCCGCAGGATCATCGACGGCCAGGACATCCCGCTCGTCTGGTCCGACCGGGGCGACTTCCAGGTCGCCTACGACGTCCGCGGGGCCGGCGCCGAGGAGGCCTTCGCCGCCTGGCGGGCCGAGATCGGGCACTCCCGCCGCATCGAGCGGCAGGCGGCCTCCCTGGACGTCACCGGCTACCTCGCCAAGGCCGACGCGAAGGTCTCGCTGCGCCGGGCCATGGTCCACCTGATCGACGAGTACGCCCGCCACAACGGCCACGCCGACCTCATCCGCGAGGCCGTCGACGGCACGGTCGGCTTCTGACCCCGCCACCCCCGCACCATCCGCCGGCCCCCGGAGCCCGACCGCTCCGGGGGCCGGCCTTTTTCATGCCCGCACGACCCCGTCCAAGTGGCTGCACCAGCCGGTTGGACATTCCCCGGACGGTATTTCCGCAGGTGGAATACGCGGCCCCCGGAAAAGGTGAACCCGCCCTGGAATGGGGATTGTTCAAGCGGTCGGACATTCGTTGACGGAAAGGCCCCCGCAGGGAAAGATTCACATCAAGCCGAGCGGGTCGCTCGGCAGAAAACAAAAAGGAGAATCACATGTCTGACATCGAGTTCGTCGACGCCGCTGACCTGGTCGCCTCGTACTACCTCGGCATCCAGTAAGAAGACCCGCGTGCGGCGGCGGGAGCTGGTACAGCCCCCGCCGCCGCGGCCGGACCACACCAATTGAAAAAGAACGAACGGCGGTTGTGACAACCGCCCTGCGGCTGTCAGGACAAACAGCCCAGAAGGGCCACTTCTCCGCCGTCCGCACGACAATCCGCGTCGCCCGTGGACCAGCTATGGAGAAGTCATGGAAAGCTACACCTTTGCGGACCTCGTCGGCGACGAGGAACTGTTCTTCGCCGAGTACTGGGACAAGAAGCCCATGCTCCGGAAGAACGCACTGAAGGGCAACCCCGCCGACATCCTGTCGATCAGCAGGCTCGACGAGATGGTCGACATGGAGGTCATCCGCCCGCCGTACGTCCGGGTCAACCTGAACGGCAACGGCATCTCCGAGAAGACCTTCACCCGGACCGTCACCGTCCAGGGCACCGAGATCCCCGACTCCGTGATCCCGGAGCGTCTTTACGATCTCTACCGCGCGGGCGCCACCATCGTGTGGAGCTCCCTGAACCACATCGAGCCCCGGCTGCGCTCCTTCTGCGGTCTCATCAGCGACAAGCTGGGCGCCCGCACCGACTGCGTCGCCTTCCTCACGCCCGCCGGCCACCAGGGCTTCAACCCGCACCACGACCCGGTCGACCTCTTCATCGTGCAGACCGAGGGCACCAAGCACTGGCGGCTGTGGAACCCGGTCGGCGAGCGCTCCTCCCAGATCGGCGTCTACACCGAGGAACAGCTCGGCGAGCCCGCCATCGACGTCCTGCTCGAGCCGGGCGACGTGCTCTACCTCCCGTACCACACGCCGCACGCCGCGGCGGCCCGCGACCGCACCTCCGTACACCTGTCGATCATGATGCGGCCGCGCAAGTGGGAAGAGCTCCTGCACAAGACCGTGGAGGCGCTGACCGAGGGGCCCGAATTCGCCGCCTTCCCCTACATCGGGGACTCGCGCGGGGCCTCGGTCGAGGAGGAGTTCGCCGCCAAGCTCACCGCGCTGGCCGCCAAGCTCGGCGCCGTGGACGCGGGCGCGGAGCTCGACCGGCTGCTGGACTCCGGCCGCCGCCTGGAGCCGGGCCGCCCGCCCCGGCACCGCCCCGAGGACACCTTCGCGTACTCCGCCGCGCTCGACGGCCTGGCACCCGGGTCGGCGCTGCGCCGCACCGGCACCCCGCTGACCGTCGGCGCCACCGACAACGGCAGGACGCAGCTCACCTGCAAGGGCCGCACCATCGCGGTGCCCACCGCGGTCGCGGACGTCCTGACCGGACTGGAGGAGGGCGCCGAGGTCTTCGCCGCGACCCTCTTCCCCGACCTGCCGGCCGATCGCTCCGTCCGCAACGCCCAGGGCTTCGCCCGGCTCGGCGTCCTGGAAGTCGCGGCCTGACCCCCGTCCCGCCGGCACCCGACTGCCGGCGGGACACCCGCATTTCGGTCCGGTGGCACGCGCCGCCCTACCCCTGGAGTGATCGCATGACCGTCAGCGTCTCCCCACCGTTGCAGGCGGGCGCCACCGAAGCCCCCGCGTCCGCGTGGCGGGAGGTCTACCTCCTGGCCGGGATGCGCTCGCTCTCGGTCGCCGGCGACATCATGGCCGCCACCGCCCTGACCCTCCTCGCGCAGAAGAACGGCGCCGGCGGCTGGGGCGTGATGGCCCTGCTGCTGGCGGCCACCCTGCCGCCGGTGCTGCTCGCCCCCTGGACCGGCCGGGCCGCGGACCGCTTCGACAGCAAGAAGATCATCGTCGTGGTGGCCTCGCTCCAGGCGCTGGTCTGCCTGGCGATGCTCACCACCACCTCGGTCCCGCTGCTGGTCGGCCTGTGCGCGCTGCTGGCCGCCGGCGTGGCCTGCACCCACCCGGTCTTCGGCGGACTGCCCAGCGCGATGGTCGCCCCCGAGGAGGTGCCCCGGGCCTCGGCGATCTCCCAGACCACCACCATGGCGGGGATGCTCTTCGCCCCGGCCGCCGCGGGCTTCCTCTCCAGCCGCTCCGGCACCACGATGCCGCTGGTCCTGGACGCGCTCTCGTTCGTCCTGGTCGCCCTCGGCGGCCTGGCCATCAGCACCCGGCTGCACAAGAAGGCCGCCCCGGCGCCCGCCTCGGCCGCCGCCGCCTCCGCCTCCAACGACGAGCCGCAGGCCGCCCCGTACCGCGTCTGGTCCGACCGGCTGCTGCGCTCGGTCCTGCTGCTCAGCGGCATCGTGATGGCCTGCGCCTGCATCATCAACGTCCTGATCGTCTTCTACGTGCGCGGCACCTTCGGCGCCTCCGAGCAGGTCTACGGCGTCATCATGACCACCTGGGCGGCCGGCATGGTCCCCGGTGCGCTGCTGGCCCGCAAGGTGAAGAACCTCAGCCACGAGACCATCCTGGTCGGGTCGTTCGTGTGCATCGCGATCGCCATCCTCGGCACCGGACTCGCCCCGGGCGTCTGGTGGATCGCCCCCTTCTACCTCCTGGGCGGCATCGGCAACGGCGCCCAGGCGACCGTCACCCACATCGTCTTCAACCTGCGCGCCCCGCAGAGCCACCGCGGCCGGGCCTTCGCCGCCCTGGGCGCCGTCTCCAACACCGGGCCGGGCCTCGGCTTCGTCATCGGCGGCCTGCTGGTCAACGCCTTCGAGCCGCGGTACGGCTTCCTGGCCGCGGGCGCCCTGATCGTGCTGGCCCTGCTCACGATGGCCCGTACCGTCCTCGCCGCCGGCCACCAGCCCGCCCCGGCCGCGAGCTGACCCGCACGACCCCCTACTCCCGGCCGGGCGGTGTCCCGCACCCGCCCGGCCGGAGCCAACCGAGCCCCGACCGGCAAAGGACGGTCCACCGATGAACCAGACCCACCAGCTCGCCGCCCTCCTGTACGGGGGCCCGGGCCCCCTCGCCCCGTCGGCGCCCGCGCAGGGCGAGGACCCGGCGGCCGTCCCCGAGTGGTTCCCGCTGTGCTGGGTGCTGCCCCGCACCGAGCGTCCCGCCCCGCGCCGTCCGCTGATCTGACGATCCGTCGGCCCGGCGGGCGGCCCGCCCCCTCGGCCCGGCCGCCCCCGCCCGGCCCGTCCCGCCACCCCTGCCGGTGGCCGGACGGGCCGGGCCTTTTGCATACGTCGTCAACTGCGGACCCGCCCGTACCACCGCCGTTCGACCTTCCCTGTGGGCGGACCCCGGTACGGTGCGCCGACATTCACACTCCTGTGGGCGTCGGCAGGGCAACTCCCCGGACCCGCCGCCCCCGTCCAGTGAGAGGTTCGGCCCGTGACCGACCAGCACGCTCCCGCCGCCGTGAGCACCCCCGAGGCCAGCCGCCTGGAAGCCCTGCGCGCCGAAGTCGAGCGCCGCAACCCCGCGCAGCCGGAGTTCCACCAGGCCGTCCGGGAGGTGCTGGAGAGCCTTGCCCCGGTCTTCGCGGCCCGCCCCGAGTACGCCGAGCCCGGCCTCCTGGAGCGGATCGTCGAGCCCGAGCGCCAGATCCTCTTCCGCGTCCCGTGGCAGGACGACCGCGGCCGGGTGCACGTCAACCGCGGCTTCCGGGTGGAGTTCAACAGCGCGCTGGGCCCCTACAAGGGCGGTCTGCGCTTCCACCCGTCGGTGAACATCGGCGTGGTGAAGTTCCTCGGCTTCGAGCAGATCTTCAAGAACGCGCTGACCGGCCTCGGCATCGGCGGCGGCAAGGGCGGCAGCGACTTCGACCCGCACGGCCGCTCCGACAACGAGATCATGCGCTTCTGCCAGTCCTTCATGACGGAGCTCTCGCGGCACATCGGCGAGCACACCGACGTGCCCGCCGGTGACATCGGCGTCGGCGGCCGGGAGATCGGCTACCTCTTCGGCCAGTACCGGCGCATCACCAACCGCTGGGAGGCCGGCGTGCTGACCGGCAAGGGCATCGGCTGGGGCGGTTCGGCGATCCGGCCGGAGGCCACCGGCTACGGCAGCGTGCTCTTCGCCGCCGAGATGCTGGCCCGCCGCGGCACCACCCTCGAGGGCCTGACGGCCGTGGTCTCCGGCTCCGGGAACGTCGCCCTGCACACCATCGAGAAGCTCCAGCAGCTCGGCGCGAACCCGCTGACCGCCTCGGACTCCTCCGGCTACGTCGTCGACACCAAGGGCATCGACCTCGAACTGCTGCGCCAGGTCAAGGAGGTGGAGCGGGCCCGGATCTCCGAGTACGCGGTCCGCCGGGGCCCGTCGGCGAGCTTCGTCGCCGACGGCCGGGTCTGGGACGTCGCCGGCGACGTCGCCTTCCCCTCCGCCACGCAGAACGAACTGCACGAGCAGGACGCGGTCACCCTGGTGCGGAACGGCGTCAAGGCCGTCTCGGAGGGCGCCAACATGCCCAGCACCCCCGAGGCCGTCCGCGTCTTCCAGGAGGCGGGCGTGGCCTTCGGCCCCGGCAAGGCGGCCAACGCCGGCGGCGT
Organism: Streptomyces sp. NPDC089919; assembly: GCF_040684615.1. NCBI lineage: Bacteria > Bacillati > Actinomycetota > Actinomycetes > Kitasatosporales > Streptomycetaceae > Streptomyces > Streptomyces sp. NPDC089919. The sequence goes on along the minus strand of NZ_JBFBGK010000102.1, from coordinate 15,034 downwards.
CGCCGTCAGCGCCCTGGAGATGAGCCAGAACGCCGCCCGCGTCGCCTGGTCCGCCGAGCGCGTCGAGTCCGAACTGGCCGCCATCATGAAGCGGATCCACGACGACACGTACGAGACCGCGGCCCGCTACGGCACCCCCGGCGACTACGTCACCGGCGCCAACATCACCGGCTTCGAGCGGGTCGCCGACGCGGTCCTGGCCCAGGGCCTGATCTAGCGCCCGACCGCACGCCCGGTCCGGGGCCCGCTGCCGCGGCCCCGGATCCGCCCGGCCCGCGGGCCGGACCGGTACGCCCCCCGTCCGGTCCGGCCCGCGTCCGCTCGTACGGGCCCTCGCCGGGCCGGTACCCCAGCCCGGCCCGTGCCCCTACCTCAGCCCGCCGGCCGGTCCATCCGCAGGGCCAGGCCGTCCAGTACGGTCTCCAGCCCGTAGGCGAACTTCGCCTCGCGCGCCGCCACCGGGTCGGTCCCCGCCACCGCCGCGTACCCCTCCTCCAGGTGCGCGTGGCCGGCCGCCGCCTGCTGGGCCGCGGGCAGCAGCCGGGCGATGAAGCCGGCCTCGGTCTCCCCGGTGCGGGCGACGGTGGTGAGCCAGGCCGCCTCGGTGGTGCTCATGCCGATGACGTACGCCAGCAGCGTCTCGATGGCCCGGCTGGGCTCGGGGAAGCCGGCCTCGGTGAAGAGCCCGGCCAGGTCCTCCGAGTACGTCATCAGGTTGGGCCCCAGGTACGCGAGTCCCGCCTGGCCGAGCACCGAGGCCAGCCACGGGTGCCGCAGCGCGGTCGCGCGGAAGGAGCCGGCCGCCTCGGCGGCCGCGGCCCGCCAGTCCGCGCCCACCGCCGCCGGTACCGCGATCTCGCCGAAGACCTCGTCCACCGCGAGCTCCATCAGCTCGTCCTTCGTCGCCACGTGCCGGTACAGCGAGGTCGCGCCGGCCCCCAGCCGCGCGCCGAGCTTGCGCATGCTCAGCGCCTCGATGCCCTCGGCGTCGAGCATGGCCACCGCCTCGCGGACGATCGACACCCGGCTGAGCGAGGGCTGGTCGGGCTCGCGCTGCCGGCGGGTCCACACCGAGGGGATCGGGTCGGTCTTGGCGGCCATGGGGCGCTCCTTGCTGCGGGACGGGCCGGGCGGGGCGTGCGTGCATGCGCACAGCGTTCGCATCGAGCGTACAGGAGGAGGGTGTTGCGCACACTGTTCCGCCATGCGTACAGTGTTCTCACGCCGGAACGGTGTACGCAGAAAACGACCGAGAGGGACCCACCGATGGAAACCCGCAACCCCCGCCGCTGGTGGATCCTGATCGTCCTGTGCCTGAGCTCGCTGGTCCTGGTCGTCGACTCGATGGCCCTGACCGTCGCGGTGCCCGCCATGACGGCCGACCTCGGCGCCACCGCCCAGGACACCCAGTGGATCCTCGACTCCTACATCCTGGTCTTCGCCGGACTGCTGCTCACCTCGGGCAGCCTGGGCGACCGCTTCGGCCGCCGCCGGATCATGGTCATCGGCCTGCTGCTCTTCGGCGCCGCCTCGCTGGCCGCCACCGTCTGCACCAGCCCCGCCGAGGTCATCGCCGTCCGCACCGCGATGGGCGTCGGCGGCGCGCTGATCATGCCCTCCACCCTCTCCATCCTGATCACCGTCTTCGACGAGGAGGAGCGGCCCCGGGCCATGGCCGCCTGGGGCTCGGTCTCGATGCTCGGCCTGGTCGGCAGCCCGGTCCTCGGCGGCGTCCTGATCGACCACTTCTCCTGGCACGCCATCTTCTTCGTCAACGTCCCGGTCGTCGCCCTGGCCATCGCCGCCGCCCTGACCCTGATGCCCGAGTCCAAGGGCCCCTGGCAGAAGCCCGACCCGCTGGGCGCGGTGCTCTCCGCCGTCGGCATGACCGCCCTGATCTGGTGGATCATCGAGATCCCGCAGCACGGCGCCGTCGGCGGCCGGGCGACCGTGACCCTCGCGGTGGCCGTCCTCACCCTCGTCGGCTTCGTGGTCTGGGAGAACGTCACCGACTCCCCGATGGTCCCGCTGGTCCTCTTCAAGCAGCGGAACTTCAGCGGCGGTTCGCTCTCCCTGACCCTCGTCCAGGTCGGCAACGGCGGCCTGCTGCTGGTCCTGACCCAGTACCTGCAGTTCGTCCTCGGGTACTCCTCCCTCAAGGCCGGCCTGGCCTTCGTCCCGCTCGCCGTCGCCGCCCTGATCGGCAACGGCGCGGGCGCCGCCCTCGGCCCCCGGGTCGGCCACCGCTGGCTGGTGCTGGCCGGGATGCTCGTGATGGCCGCCGCCTTCGGCCTGCTGGCCACCGTCACCGCCACCACCGGCTTCACCGTCCCGGCCACCGCCCTGGGCCTGCTCGGCCTCGGCGCCGGACTGGCCATGCCGGCCGCGGTCGGCGCCCTGATGAGCACCATCCCCGCCGAGCAGGCCGGGGTCGGCTCCGCCCTCAACGACACCATCCAGCAGGCCGGCACCGCCCTCGGCATCGCCGTCCTCGGCTCGCTGCTCACCAGCCGCTTCACCGCCGAGATGCCGGCCGACGCCCCCGAGCAGGCCCGCCACTCCATCGCCGGCGCCCTCGCCGCCGCCCACGGCGACCAGGGCCTGGTCACCACCGCCCGCGAGGCCTTCACCACCTCGATGTCCACCACCTTCACCCTCAGCGCCGTCGGCGTCCTGGCCGCCGCCCTCCTGGCCACCGTCCTGATGCGCCCCGAGGCGGCCGGGGCCCAGGCCCCCGCGGCCCAGGAGCTCGCCGCCTGACACCTTCCGCACGAACGGCCGGAGGCCGGCGCCCCGACCGGGCGCCGGCCTCCGGCCGTGGCGTCACCGGCCCCACGGGCACCGGCCGGTGACAATGGCGCGGTGCCGCCCTCACCCCCGCCCCCGCCCTCCTCGCCTTCGCCGTCCTCTCCGTCCTCTCCGTCCTCCCCGCCTTCCGCCGACGACGTGGACGCCGCCGTCGACGAGATGGTGCGGGCCCTGGCCCCGCACCAGGACGCGCGGGACTGGTCCGGGCCCGCCGGATCGCTCGAGTGGGACTGCCGCAGCACCGCCGTGCACATCGGCCACGACCTGCTCGCGTACGCCGGCCAGGTCGCGGCCCGGCCGGCCGACGGCTACCTCCCCTTCGACCTGACCGTCCGCCCGGACGCCGCCGTCGCGGACGTGCTGCGCACCGCGGCCGCCTGCGGACGGCTCCTCGCCGCCGCCCTGCGCACCGCCCCGGCCGGCGCCCGGGCCTGGCACTGGGGCCCCTGCGACGCGGCCGGCTTCGCCGCCATGGGGGTCGCCGAAGTCCTGCTGCACACCCACGACATCACCCAGGGCCTCGCCGTCCCCTGGGACCCCCCGGCGGACCTGGCGGCCAAAGCCCTGGCCCGCCTCTTCCCCGACGCCCCGCCCGGCCCCCCGCCCCAGGTCCTCCTGTGGTGCACCGGCCGCGCCACCCTCCCCGACCACCCCCGCCGCACCACCTGGACCTGGCAGGCCGCCCTCCCGGACTGACGGTGTGCCAGTTCCCAGTGACGCCTCTGACCTGCAGTTTTCTGGACCGGCTGACACATAAAAGTATGCGGAACTGCATTAGCGTGCATTGCGAACCGCAAAGGAAATTTTGCGAAATGCAAAGGTGATCGCCTTGTGGAGGGGTCGCTGTTCGGCGAATCGAGCGGGCGCATAACCGTATGTGCTGCTGCTTCTGAGTTCGCTCGGATCCGCCTTTTGAGTGTCATCCCTGGTGTAGTGTGAGCGTGCCCCGCGAGGTAGCTGAGTGTTCGTCACTCTGCATGTCCTGAAGGGGGGTGAGAGGTGACCGCCGACGAGGCCCCCGCTGGGGGGCGACGTTGGCGGGGACGTCTGAGACGGAGCGTGGCAGCCCTGCGCAAGATCGCTGCCGTTTCAGGTCCGGTGGCCCAAGCCGCCTACTACGCACTACGCGTGTGGCGCGAGCTGTAGCGAACCGGGCAGATGAAGAGGCGGACCCGCCTGGCAGGGCGAGTCCGCCGACGTCCACCGCCCGTGGGCCCTGCGATGCGTTCGAAGAGCTAGCAGGGCCCACCCCATGGGGTGGCTCGTTGTCGGACCACACTAGCATCTCTTCCTTTTTCTCAGGGCTGCTTCGGCTAATTCTGTCTAGTGTTTCCCTTCTCTTGTCCGGCTAATTGGTTGGTTAGTCGAGAGTTGATGTGCGAGCTGCTATTCGTGGGCTTATGGGGTGCGCAGGCCTCCACCCTTAAGTATCGATCGGTTGTTGCAAGGGATTAGCTGAGCTCTTGAGCCAGCGGCTATAAGGGAGTGTCGGCGGCGGCTTGTCTGGCCGCTCCGAATGGCGTCGTCGCAGATCAGGGGCGTGCTCGGCAGGGATGATGCCGATTCCTGGAGAGCTTCGTGTAGTGACGCCATCCGCATGGACGGCCGAGCTGCCGGTCGATGCGGATCTGTCACGGCGTTGGTTGCAGACCGGCCGGAGGCGCCGGGTGCCCTCGTTCACCCTGCTGTCAGGTAAGCCCACCGGACCGTTCTTCGGCGCATGTGCAGTGGGCTCACAGCCCTCAGCGCTCCCTGCTGTGATCGCCTGTTAGCTCGCGACACGATCTTGCGTCGTGACCCTTGTCTCGTAACCGGCACGACGATTGAACCCGTCCGTGAGAACGTGAGTGTCACGCCGCGGGTCGCGGACGTTGGGCCGTGGGCCGTGGGCCGTGGGCCGTGGGCCGTGGGCCGTGGTCGAGCCAGAGCCCCAAGATCGTGCTGCGTGCCCTCAGAGCGCCGTCAGCGGGGTCTGGAGTTCGGTGACCCAGGCGGTGCGGTCCGCGGGGCATTCGAGGTTGACCTCGCGGGGGTAGCCGGAGGGGTCGTGGCCGTGGGTGTCGATCCAGCGGGCCAGGGTCTGGGCGGTGGGCAGGACGGAGTCCATGGAGCCGCGGTGGACGATGGTCGCCGCACGCGGCAGCGGCGGCAGGTCCAGGACGCGGAAGGCACCCTCCTGGAGGGGCGCCGCGACCTGCACGGCCGCGTGCACCAGGATCGCGCCGCCGCCCTCGGGGGCGTCCTCGTAGTACGCGATCCCGGGCCCGGCCGGGGCCGTCCCGGCCGCGGCCAGCAGCGCGAACAGCCGGTCGTACAGGGGCCCGATGACCGGGCCGATGTCCTCGGGTCCGAAGCTCGCCGCGGTCGCGGTCAGCTCCGCGACGCGGACGGCGGGAACGCTCTTGATGACGACGTCGTCGGTGGGCATCTGCCCCTCGCTCTCGATGGCCCGGAGCCTCGCCTCGACCTGGACCAGGCGCGCCGCGGCCTCGGCCATGGCGGCCTCCAGCTCGGCCTGCCGCAGCCGCAGCATGCCGCGCAGCTCCTCGGCCCCGACCTCCGCGTCCACGATGGCGCGGACCTGCTGGAGGGTGAAGCCGAGGTCCTTGAGCGCGATCACGCGGTTGAGCCGGGCGAGCTGGGCGGCGCCGTAGCGGCGGTAGCCGGTGGCGGGGTCGACGTGGTCCGGGTGCAGCAGTCCGGTCGCGTCGTAGTGACGCAGCATCCGGACCGAGACACGGCCGTGCCGGGCGAAGTCTCCGATGGTGAACATGACGTCTCCGAGTGGACCGCCTCACACGGTGTGAGGGTCAAGAAAGTTATCCCGGGCCCCGGCGGCCCGGCAGTGGGGGGTCCTGGCGGCGGAGGGTGTGGCGGGCCTGGTGGAGGCGCAGGGCCAGTTGGATCTCCAGGGCCCGGACCGGGCCCTGCCACTGGGCGCCGAGCAGTTCGGTGATGCGCTCCAGGCGGCGCGAGACGGTGTTCGGGTGCACGTGCAGCGACTCGGCCGCCCGGCTGGGGCTGTTGCCCGCGGCGAAGTACGCGTCCATCGTGCGCACCAGCTCCGTGTACTGCTGGGCGTCGTACTCGAGCACCGGCCCGATCGCCGACTTGATGAAGGCCACCGCGTCCGGCCGGTCGGACAGCAGCAGCCCCAGGAAGCCCAGTTCGCGCGGCGAGGCGGTGGAGCCGATCCGGCCCAGCGCGGTCAGCGCGTCCAGGCAGCGCCGGGCCTCCTGGTAGGTGCGGTTGATCGAGCCGGGGTCCGCGGCCGGGCCGGCCGCGCCCACCGTCACCGGGCAGCCCAGCACCGCCGACAGCTGCTGCCCGGCGCTGCGCGCCACCGCCCCGGGGTCGGTCCCCGGCAGCAGCAGCACCACCCCGTCCGTGTCGGTGGTCCGCAGCCCCGAGTGCCGGTGCGCGTACGAGGAGGCCCACAGCAGCGCCCGGCCGGGGGAGCCGCCCTCGGGGCGGGCCACCACGACCACGTGCGCCGAGGTCAGGTCGACCGTCAGGCGGCGGGCCCGCTCGGCCAGTTGGGCCGGGGTGCGCTGGGTGTCGCCCAGCAGCTCGTGGAAGAGGTCGTCGCGCACCTGCCCGTCCGCGGCCTCCGCGCTGCGCTGCATCTGGAGCAGGACCGCGGCGCTCTGCGCGACCGCCCTCAGCAGCGGCAGGTGCCGGGTGTCGGAGGACTCGGGCAGGGCCAGCACCAGGGTGCCCAACGCCTCGGCGCCCGCGGCCACCGGGCAGAACCACAGCCCGTCGGCGGAGCGCACCGGCGCCTGCTCGGTGTGCGCGTCCAGGGTGCCGCCCAGCAGGACCATCTCGTCGATCTCGGGGAAGGCGCCGGCCGTGGCCAGCTCCCGGCCGGCGGCGTCGCGGACCAGCAGCGCCCCGCCGAGCTCCTTGGCGCCCCGCTCGGCCAGTTCGTACGGGGTGCAGCCGCGCAGTACGAGGTCGGTCAGCTCGCTGTGGGTGCGAAAGAGCCGGCGGGAGGCGAAGGAGGAGTCCAGGGCCCGGGAGGCGCCCTCCTCCAGCTCGCTGATCTCGGTGCGGGCCTGGGTGAGCAGCCGGGCCTTCTTGATGGCGACGGCCACCAGGTCGCCCAGCGAGGCCATGAGGGTGATCTCGTCCTGCGTGAAGTGCCGGATCCGGCGGTCGGCGACGTACAGCGCCCCGAAGGGGGTGTTGTCCTCCTGTAACGGCACCGCGATCAGGGCCCGCAGGCCCTCGGCCCGCACCACGTCGTCGGTGACGGGGGAGTGGGTGAAGCGCTCGTCCGCCAGGTAGTCGGGGGTCCAGAAGGGCGCGGAGCGGTCGGCCGCGGCGTTGCCGATGCCGCCGCTGACGGGCAGTCGGAAGCCGATGGTGATGGCGGAGGAGTGGCCGTCGGCGGTGCGGACGTACGAGCGGTCGTCGACCGGGTCGTAGAGGCTGACCCACGCCATGTCGAGGTTGAGCAGCAGCCGGGCCCGCCGGGCGATCACCTTCAGCAGGGCGTCCAGGTCGTAGGGGAGGGTCAGCTCCCGCGCGGTGTCGACCAGGGCGGCGAGCCCGGCCTCGTGCTGGCGGCGGCGGGCGACCAGGCCGTGGATGTCGAAGGCCAGGGCCTTCGCCCGGTGCAGCAGGACCTGGGACTCGGGGCAGGCGCCGCCCTGTCGGGCGGTCTCCAGCGGTTCGTCGAAGCGCTGCGGCGGCACCTCCATGGCCAGGAGTTCGAGGAGGCGGAACAGGGCGGTGCTGACGAGAGCGTCCTGTTGGGCCGACATCCGAGGTCCCCTCCCCGCTGGTCCCGCCGGCCCCGTTCGTCCCGCTGGCCCCGCTGGCGCAATACGTGGTCAATGGAGCGACGGTAGAGGCCTGCTCAGAACATGGTCAAATCTCTCCGGAAAGGGAAAACACCTGGTCAAGAAGGGTAAAAGGTGGTTGCGGCACCGGGGGGCCGCCACGGGGGTGTGACCGGCTCACCTTCCCCCGCCGTGACTGGAACGGCAGGGTCTGCTCGGGGGCGCCGAGGGCGCCCTACGGGGGCGAATGGACGCGGACGAAGAGGGTGGGGGACCCGAGCGTGACACAAGTCCAGAGCTACGAGCGGTCGCTGGCGCGCAGTCGCCATTCCCTGTCCAGATCCGACCGGCCCAAGGTCTTCCGGATGGGCCGCCGGGAGTGGGACCTCCTGGACGAGGTCTTCGCACCCGTCTACTCCCCCTCGACCCAGATCGCCCTCGGCTTCGTGGGCCTGGGCTGCGGCGACGCGCTGGTCGCCGGCGCCGTGGACCTCGGCCCCGGCTGCGGCACCGGGACCCCCGCCGCCGTCGCCCCGCCCACCGGCTCCTTCCTCGACCTCGGCTGCGGCACCGGCATCATCGGCGTCAGCGCCGCGCTGGCCGGCTGCGAGCGGGTCACCGCCGTGGACATCAACCCCCGGGCCGTGGTCAACGCCCGGGTCAACGCGGTCCGCCACCGGGTCGCGGCGCAGGTGCGGGCCGTGCAGAGCGACCTCTTCGCCGGCCTCGCCGGGGAACGCTTCGACACCGTGCTGTGGAGCTCCAACTACGTGCGGGGGCCCGAGGAGTACACCTACCGCTCGCTCCACGAGTGCGCGTACGTCGACCCCGGCTACCGCACGCACCGGCGGTTCGTGGCCGAGGCGCCCGGGATGCTCGCCCCGGGCGGCCGGGCGCTGCTGCACTTCAGCGACCGCGGCGACGTGGCCGGGCTGTACCGGATCGCCCGCGAGACCGGGCGCGAACTGCACGTGCTGCGGACGCTGGACGTCCTGGAGTACGGGAAGGACCCGGTGGCCCACATGCTCATCGAGGTGCGCGGGACGGGGAGCTGAGACCGCCGCCGATGGAGATCTCGCAGAACCCCTGCCGCGCCTCGTGCGCGCCCGCCGGACCCGGCCTCGACGCCGGGGCCCGCGGCGCGCTCGCCGGGCTGCTGCGGCGGCTGCTGGGGCGCCGCGAGGCGGTCCTGGTCAACAGCCGCAGCGCCGCGCTGCACTGCGCGCTGGCCGGGCAGGGGATCGGCCACGGCGACCGGATCACCCAGCCGGGACTGCCGCCGCGGGACGCGGCGTTCCTGCGCTGGCTGGGGGTCGGGATGACGTACGAGGACGGGCCCCGCACCTTCGACCTGCTGGCGGTCGACCGCACCAACGCGCACCTGCTCGGCGGGCGGGCCGGCGAACTGGGCGCGCCGGCGGCCGTGGTCGACCTCACCGGGCTCGGGCACGGCCCGGCGGCCGCCGTCCTGACGGACAGTGCGGCGGCCCGGGCCCGGGCCGAGCGGCTGGACCTGTCCGCGTGCTGCGGGCCGTGCCCGGTGGCGGACCGGGATCCGGAGGCGGTGCCGGGGGTGCAGTTCGACCACCGGCTGTCCGCGCGGACGGCGGGGGCCGTGCTGGCCGCCCTGGCCTCGGCGGCCCTCGGGCTGCGGACCGGTGCCGGTGCCGAGCCGGGATCCGGCGCCCTGCCCGGTTCGTCGGGTGCGGCCGCGTGTCCTCGGGGCGCCGCCCCGGACCCCGCGCCTCAAACTCCCCCAGCTACCGCTGGGAGGGGCCCCCGGGCGGGGCTGGATCTGGCTCCCCCTGCCTTCGACTTGCCCGGCGCGGTCTCTTCCACCGGCTGGGCCGGGTTGGAGTACGGGATCGCCGTGGGGAGCGGGGCGGCGGCGGTGCAGGTGGCGTTGGTGGGGCCGGGGTGGAGCCGGGGGACGAGGTGATCGTCTCGGCGCTGGCGGGGCTGCGGACCGCGCAGGCGGTGGTCGCCGCGCACGCGGTGCCGGTCTTCGTCGACGTGGCCCGGCCCGGGTTCGGGATGTCCGTGCCCGCGGTGGCCGCGGCCGTCACCGGCCGGACCCGGGCGGTGCTGGCCTGCCCGCCCTACGGCGACCTGCGGGCGCTGGCCCGGCTGGCCCGGCGGCTGCGGCTGGACCTGGTGCTGGACGCCCGCGCCGCGCTGCCGCCGTACCCCGCCGGGGACGTCACCCCGCTGGCCGCCGCCACCGGCACGGTGGCCGCCTTCGCCACCGCCCAGGCGCGCCGCCGCGCCGCCGACTTCCTCGAACGCAACGGCATCGACCACACCCCGCCGCCGGCTCCGGAGCCGGTCCTGGGCCCCGACCCCGCCCTCCCGGCCCTCTTCCCCGGGCCGGGGGTCCCGCTGTGCGACGCGCGGCGGGTACCGGTGGCGCTGTGGCCGCAGTTCCGGCACCGGACCGGCTTCGGCGGCGGGTACCCGTTCACCCTCAACCCCGCCGCCGCGCGGGACTACCGGCCGGAGGAGTTCCCCGTGGCCCGAGGCGTACTGGACGGTGCCCTGCCGGACGGCGACCCCGCGCCCGGCAAGCCCGTACCGGACCGCGGCGCCGCCCCGGAGCGGCGGTACCCGGACGGCTTGCTGGCGGAGGAGCGGACCGTGGTGCTGCGGCGCCGGACCTCCCGGGGGCCCCGGTGAGCCTGTCGGCGCTGGACGCCTGCCGCGCCGAACTGACCGCCGTCGCCGGGGACGACGAGCGGGTGGTCTGCCTGGAGGCCGTCCCCCGCTACGGCAGCGGGCACCCCTTCGAGGCGGCCCACCCCGACCGGTTCTTCCGGCTCGGCCGGGCCGACGCGGCGATGGTGGAGATGGCGGCCGGGCTGGCGGTCGCCGGCTTCCGGCCGTTCGTCGTCACCGCCGGCGACGGCACCCCGGAGGACATCGGCCGCACCGTCGGCTACCTCTCCGCCGGGGTCTCGGTGATCGCCCCGCACGACGGCGGCCCGCTGGACCTCGGCGCGCTGCGGCAGGCCGCCCCGGTCACCCTGGCCGCACCGTACGGCGAGGCCGAGACCCGGGCGCTGGTGCGGGCCGCGGCCCGCACGGGCCGGCCGCACTACCTGCGCACCGGCCCCGGCGACCGCTGCCCGCCGCTGGCCTGGGAGGGCCCCGAACCGCCGGTGGTCAACTGGCAGGGCGGCGACCCCGAGGGGCCGTGCGTGGTCTCCGTCGGCCAGCTCGGCACCGCCGCCGCGCTCGCCGCCCGCCTGATCGCCCCCGGCCTGGCCCACGCGCACCTGCTCTACCTCGACGAACCGCACCTGGCCGCGGCCGCCGCGGAACTCTCCCGCCGGCACCGCCGGTTCGTGATCGCCGGCGGCTGGCCCGGCCCCGGCGACGTCCTGGAACGCCTGGCCCGGCTGCTGCCGCACTGCGAGGTGGTGGGCGTACCGGTGTGGTGGTCCGGGGGCGGCGGGCCGGCCGATCCGGACCGGCCGCTGAACGGCGCCCTCGCCGTGCGGGCGGTGCTGGCGGCGGCCGACCGGCTCACCGGTGGCCGCCGCGCCCCGGCCCCCGCCTGACCGCGCCCGCCCGACGGCCGTACGGCGGGCCGCGCCCGACGGCCCGTACGACGGGATCCGGAGCGACCCCCACCGCTCCGGATCCCGTCCCCGTGCTCAGTGCGCGCCCGGGTCCGTCCTGCCCGCGGCGTCCCCGGAACCCTGCCGGCCGGGAACGTTCGAGGTGAAGGACGGCGGCGCGGCCAGGGCCCCCGGAAGGGAGGCCGGCAGCGGATCGGCCGCGTCCCGCAAGAGGTCGGTGTGCGCCAACAAGTACGCCAGGTGCGCCCGGCTGCGTCCGCCGAGCAGGTCCGACGCCTTCTTGACGTGGGTGGAGACCGTCCGGGTGCTGATGCCCAGCCGCGAGCCGATGGCCGCGTCCGTATGGCCCTCCACCATCAGCCGCAGCACCGTGCGCCGGGTCTCGTCGGTCATCAGCGGGGGCCGGATCTGCTCCTGCGTGATGCTGACCGGCTCGGCCCGCTGCCAGGCGTGGTCGAAGACCTTCACCAGGTAGTGGACGACCGCGGGATGCTCGACGACCAGTGCAGTCGTGCTCAAGTCGTGCCGGTGGTCCGGGATGAAGGCGATGGACCGGTCGAAGACGATGAGCCGGTCGAAGAGTTCGTTGAGCGTGCGCACCTGCGCGCCGGCCGCGCTGACCTGTTCGATGTAGGCGAGCGTGGGGCCGTGCGCGCGGACGGTGTGCTGGTAGAGCGTGCGTTGCAGCACGCCGCGGCGGGACATCGCCAGCTCCTGGGGGAGGGTGCGCACCAGGGCGTCGGTGTCCCGCGCCCCGCCCGGCTGGGCGGTGAGCATCTCCTCCCGGCAGGTGTCCCGGGCCTGGGTCAGGGCCGCCGCGATCACGTCGGCACCGCGCATCAGCCGGACCGGGGCGGTGGACTCGCGGTGCTCTTCGCGATATACGTCCTCCGCCAGTGCGATCGATTCCTGGATCGAGGCGATGGTGTGCTGCTGCGCCAGGACCGCCCGCTCGATGGGGCGGGTCAGCTCGCTCGCGGCGATCGCCGGCGGCACCGCGGCCCACAGTCCGGGATTCTCGGGGAGCGGGCGGAGAAGGCCTAACTCGATAAGGCAGCCGGGCATTTCATCATCAATCGGTCCCTTTGCCAAGACTTTACGGTAGTGTTCGAGGCCGCGCTCGCACAAGGGCACCACTCTCGGTTGTGGTGTTACGTCTGGTTCTCTACACATTTGTCCCCCCTTCCTGTTTTTACCTTGCGCGATCATGATGCCACCAAAGCGTGGTCTGGCACCTTTCGGCCGGAGATGATTTTCCAGGCGGCGGAAAGCAGGGAGCCGCGAAGGTTAAAGGGGGAACGAAATCATGAATTCTGTGCGTGGTGCGGGCAAGGGATCCGTTTCCGCCATGGCTTTGGTGCTCGCGCTCGCCCCGGGCGCCTGGGCCCTTTCGGACACGAGCGGGCCCGGGGCAGGTCACCGCAGCGTGGCCACGGTCCTCGCTGACTCGAACTGGACCTCCGCCCCCACCGGTCAGGCCAACCCCGATGACTCGAACTGGACCTGACCGGGCCTGGTTTTAGGCCCCTTCCGCTGTGTGAGGGCACGATGACTACAGACCCGGAAACCGTCGGCATCATCCTCGCCGGGGGCCGCGGCGAACGCGCCAAACCGATCACTCTCGAATCGGCCGACTACATACGCAGCAAGGCTCTAATTCCCTTTGTCGGCCGGCGCCTCATCGAATGGGTTGTCGAGGCCTGCCGGGAGCAGGGGATCCGGCGTTTCTACGTGGTCACCCACGGCCTGGAGAATCGCAATCAGATCAAGCTCCTGCTCGGCCACGGCGAACGCCACGGCATCGAGATCCGCTATTCGCGCTCGCGCTTCGACCGCTACAACGTCGGCTCCGCCGGAGCCACCCTCCACAACCTCGAGCAGTGGGACCTCCAGGGCCGCGCCCTGGTCCTGCCGGTCGACTCGCTCTTCGACTTCGACCTCGGTGCCATGACGGCCGCCCACGACCGGCACGGCGCCCTGGTCACCGTCGCCGCGGTGGCCCGCACCGCCCAGGAGATCGCCGGCAAGTACGGCGTGATGCGCACCGGCGGGCCCGGCCTGGTGGAGGGCTTCGTCGAGAAGCCGTCCGCCGGCGAACTCGGGGCCCTCTTCCCGCACACCGCCGCCGACCCCGCGACCCAGCTGCCCACCAACGCCGGCATGTACCTCGTGGACTGCGGCCGGCTGCGGCTGCTGGCCCGCGAACCGGAGCTGTTCCGGCAGGCCCACCAACGCCTGGACTGGGGCAAGGACCTGCTGCCCTGGCTGGTCGGCCGGGGCGTGCCGGTGGCCGCCCACACCATCGGCCGGCTCGGCGACCTCGGCAACGTCCCCGACTACCTGGACACCGTGGGGCTCGTGCTCGACGGCGCGTACGAGCAGATGAACCGGCTCATGCGGCCCCCCGACGACCCCGGCGCCCGCCGCTGGATCCACGAGAGCAGCCTGCGCACCAAGGACGACGTCACCGGCACCACCCTCGCCCAGAAGATCGAGGAGGGCACCGTGGTCATCGGCGCCGGGGTCCGCATCGGCCAGGAGGTCGAGATAGGCCCCGGGGTGCGCCTGGAACACACGGACATCGGCGACGGCGCCGAGGTCCGCGAGGGCGCCACCCTCATCGGATCGGCCCTCGGCGAGTCCGCCGTGGTCGGCCCGTACGCCGAGGTGCTCGACTCCTACGTCGGCCCGATGGCGGAGATCCACTCGGAGCGGGCCCGCCCGGTACGGCTCGAACGCCACTCGGCGATCGGCGACGGGGCGGTCCTGTGGCCGGGGTCGCGGTTCTGCTCGATCACCGTCTACCCGCGGCTCAAGGTACCCGCGCTCACCGGGGTGCCCGCGCAGACCGAACTCAGGAGCGCCGACGACATCCTGCGCTGGGTGTGACGGCGGCACCCTCTAGGAGGCAAGCCATGCAGGGACCCATAGCAGTGGTGGGCGGGGCCGGCAGAGTGGGCCGGCTGATCACCCGCCGCCTGGCCGACCAGGGCGAACACGTCCGGGTGGTCAGCCGGAACCCCGGCCCGGCCCAGCCGGCCGGCGTCCGCGCGCACCGCGCCGACGTCCGCTACGCCGACACCCTCACCGAGCCCCTGCGGGGCTGCGCGGCCGTGGTGTTCAGCGTCGAACCGGGCACCGCCGACTCCGGCCCGCTCTCGCCCGAGGCCACCATGTACGACGGCGTGCGCAACGTCCTGGCCGCCGCCGGCCACGGGCCCGCCGGGCCGCCGCGGATCGTGCTGGTCAGCCAGATCTTCGTGACCCGCCGGGAGCACCCGATGAACGCCTACGGCCGGCTGCTGGACTGGCGGCTGCGCGGCGAGGAGGCGGTCCGCTCCTCCGGACTGCCGTACACCGTCGTGCGGCCCGGCTGGCTCACCGACGAAGCCCTCGTCGGCGACCGGGTCCGGCTCGAACAGGACGACCGGGGCGAGGGCTGGGTCTCCCGCTCCGCGGTCGCCGAGGCGTGCGTGCGCGCCCTGGAGGCCCCCGAAGCCGTCGGCCGGACCTTCGAGCTCTTCAACGAGCCCGGCCAGGCCCCGGCCGACTGGCCCGCCCTCTTCCGCCGCCTCACCCCGGACCGGGTGCTGGCCTCCTACCGCGGCTGACCGCCGCTCCGGGCCCCCGGCCCGGCCCCACCGCCGCCCGCACCCCGCCCGGGCGGCCGTCCCCCCGCGGGACACCAGACGTCCGCGCCCGCCCCGGCCGGCGGGCGCGGACAGCCGGGCCGCCGCCCCCCGCGGCCCGTCGGGATCGGCGGGCGGGAGTCCTTAGACCCCCGCCCCAACGGCAGAGCGGGGGGGGGGGGAAGAGGGGTGTGTATTGGGGGGAGTTCTCGGGGGGGGGCGGGGGGATTAA
>NZ_JBFBGK010000101.1:0-30902 GCF_040684615.1 Streptomyces sp. NPDC089919 | reverse complement strand
GGAACCTCAACTCACCGAAGTGAGTCGGGGTATCAACTTCTGGCGTTGATTTTTGGCACGCTGTTGAGTTCTCAAGGTGCGGACGCTTCCTTTGTTCCCGTTTCCGGGCCCTCCGGGCGCTTCCTTCGTTCTTGCGTTTCCGACTCTATCAGACCTTTTCGATCCGATTTCCTCGGTGCTTTCCGGTTCCAGCTCGCTTTCGCGGCTATTCCCTTTCGGCGTTCCCCAACCGTATCAGCGTTTTTCCTTCGCTCTGACCACTCGCTCCGCTTGCATGCGGGGCGCGCCGAAAGATCGAGATCGGATCGACTTGATAAGGGGGGTGCCCGCCTCTGTCGTTCACGCGAAGTTCACGTGGCCGGTCGGGCAGGACTTACGACAGTACAGCTCGCCCAGGGGCCAGGCAAATCGGTGCCGACTTGTGGTCTAGTCCACCGGTCTAGTCCACTAGTCTCCGGGTCCAAGGGCCAGCCCAGGTAGGGACTAATACCGAAGCGAACCCGGACTTCTTATGACATACCCTTCTCAACAGTAGGTCGTTCGCACACACGTAGTGACGACGACACGACGAAGCCCCACCCCTGGGAGGCCATCCATGACCACCGTGACGTCCCCTCTTGCCGGGACCGCCATCGGACTCGCGGCAGTGCCCGACCCGGTGTTCTCCGGCGCGATGGTGGGTCCGGGTACCGCCATCGACCCCGTACGCGAGCCCTCGGAGGCGGTCGCGCCGGTCGACGGCGTCATCGTCTCCCTGCACCCGCACGCGTTCGTGGTGGTCGACGGCAACGGCCACGGTGTGCTGACCCACCTCGGGATCGACACCGTCCAGCTCAACGGCCAGGGCTTCGAGCTCCTTGTGAACAAGGGCGACACCGTCACCCGCGGTCAGGCGGTCGTGCGCTGGAACCCGGCCGACGTCGAGGCGGCCGGCAAGTCCCCGATCTGCCCGATCGTGGCTCTGGAGGCTTCCGCGGACGCCCTGTCGGAGCTGGCCGAGGGCGAAGTGAAGGCCGGGGACTCGCTCTTCAACTGGGCCTGACATCGGCTTCCGCCGCACAGGCGGCTCGGACATTCATCGTGGCGGACGCGACCGCCGCACAATCGGAGACGGGTGAGATGGAGACAACGCTGCGAGGCGTCGGCGTGAGCCACGGTGTGGCGATCGGCGAAGTTCGGCACATGGGCACGGCGGTTCTGGAGCCGCCGGCCAAGCAGATCCCCGCGGAGGACGCGGAGCGCGAGCAGGGGCGCGCCCGCAAGGCCGTGGACGCCGTGGCGGCCGACCTGATCGCCCGCGGGCAGCTGGCCGGTGGCGAGGCCCAGCACGTGCTCGAGGCCCAGGCCATGATGGCGCAGGACCCCGAGCTGATGGCGGACGTCGACCGGCGGATCGCCGTCGGCAGCACCGCCGAGCGCGGCGTCTACGACGCCTTCGCCTCCTACCGCGAGCTGCTGGCCGGTGCCGGCGAGTACATGGCCGGCCGGGTGGCCGACCTCGATGACGTGCGCAACCGCATCGTCGCCCGGCTGCTGGGCGTGCCGATGCCGGGTGTGCCGGACAGCGACGAGCCGTACGTGCTCATCGCCCGGGACCTGGCGCCGGCGGACACCGCGCTGCTCGACCCGGCGCTGGTGCTGGGCTTCGTGACCGAGGAGGGCGGGCCGACCAGCCACAGCGCCATCCTGGCGCGCGCCCTGGGCGTGCCGGCCGTGGTCGCGCTGCCGGGTGCCGGTGAGCTGGCCGAGGGTACGGTCGTGGCCGTGGACGGCAGCACCGGTGACATCTTCGTGGAGCCGAGCCCCGAGAAGCGGGCCGAGCTGGAGGCTGCGGCAGCCGAGCGGAAGGCCGCGCTGGCGGCCTCCTCCGGTCCCGGTGCCACCTCCGACGGGCACAAGGTGCCGCTGCTCGCGAACGTGGGCGGTCCGGCGGACGTGCCGGCGGCCGTGGAGGCGGGCGCCGAGGGCGTCGGGCTGTTCCGCACCGAGTTCCTTTTCCTGGACGACAGCAAGAAGGCGCCGTCCGAGGAGAAGCAGATCGAGTCCTACCGCAAGGTGCTCGAGGCCTTCCCCGAGGGCCGGGTGGTGGTCCGGGTGCTCGACGCGGGCGCCGACAAGCCGCTGGACTTCCTGACGCCGGGCGACGAGCCGAACCCGGCGCTGGGCGTGCGCGGTCTGCGGAGCCTGCTGGACCACCCCGAGGTGCTGCGGACCCAGCTGACCGCGCTGGCCAAGGCGGCCGAGGGGCTGCCGGTCTACCTCGAGGTCATGGCGCCGATGGTGGCCGACCGCGCGGACGCCAAGGCCTTCGCCGACGCCTGCCGCGAGGCGGGGCTGCAGGCGAAGTTCGGTGCGATGGTGGAGATCCCCTCCGCCGCGCTGCGGGCCCGCTCGATCCTGCAGGAGGTGGAGTTCCTGTCGCTGGGTACCAACGACCTGGCGCAGTACGCCTTCGCCGCGGACCGGCAGGTCGGTGCGGTGTCCCGGCTGCAGGACCCGTGGCAGCCGGCGCTGCTCGACCTGATCGCGATGTCGGCCGAGGCCGCCAAGGCGGAGGGCAAGAGCTGCGGCGTCTGTGGCGAGGCGGCTTCCGACCCGCTGCTGGCGTGCGTCCTGACGGGGCTGGGCGTGACCAGCCTGTCCATGGGTGCGGCGTCGATCCCGTACGTGCGCGCGACGCTGGCGAAGTACACGCTGGCCCAGTGCGAGCGGGCCGCCGCGGCGGCCCGGGCGGCGGACTCGGCCGACGAGGCGCGGGTGGCGGCGCAGGCGGTGCTGTCCGGCGAGTGATCGCCGGCGCGCGCCGTGTGCGTGTGACGCAGTGACGTGAGAAGGGGCTCCCGGCCGGACGGCGGGGAGCCCCTTCGTCGTCCCCTGCTCAGTCCTCCCCCGGGCGGTGCGGTGGTGAGTCGTCCACCGGGAAGCCGGGGAGGTGTTCGACGCCGGGCTCGGGCGGGACCGGTTCGCCGGTCTCGGCGTCGGTGCAGTAGGCGTCGAAGACCTCGGCGGCGGTCAGCGGGCGGACCCGGCCGGCGTCGAGGCGCCAGGCGTGCACCCGGTCGGGGTCGCCTGGGTGCATGGTGCGCAGGACCAGTCCGCCGGGGCCGCGCAGGGCGAGGCCGGCGGCCAGGACGGTGACGAAGTCCAGTCCGTCGCGGCCGTCGGGCCGGGCGGGCCGGCCGGGGGCCGGGCTCTGGGCGTGCAGCACGGCGGTGAGCTGTTCGTCGTCGGCCGGGACGCTGCACACGAGGTGGTGGGCGCCGGGACCGGCGCGGTCGACGAGGTCCCGCAGAATGCGGGTGGCCCGCTCGAAGGAGCCGTGGCCGATGTCCTCGCCGCAGTCGGCGCAGGGGCCGAGTCCGGCCAGGAGGAGGGTGGCGTACTCCCAGGTGGCCTGGCGGACGGTCTCGTCGACGATCAGGGGGACGAGCTCGGACAGGGGGCGGCCGTCGTAGGGCAGGCCCGCTCCGGTGCCGGCGACCTCGGCGGTGAAGCGGGTGCGGGCCGCGGCCGAGTCGGGGTCGAGCCCGCTCTCGGTGCAGTAGGAGTCGAACTCCTCGGGGTCGAAGAGCGTGAGGGTGGTGTGGATGCCCTGGGCGGCGAGTGATCTGAGGAGTCCTTCGACCTGCCGGAGATAGGTCTGATGGTCCTCGAACGGAAAGCTGGGATAGCGGGCCATGGCCGCGAAGTCCTCGGGGTCGGCGAGCAGGCCGACGGTGCTCGGGACTTCGCGGCGCAGGCTGCGGCGCAGGCTTCCGGGGTGCTTGGTGTACGCCATGGTTCCCCCCAACGGCGACGGTGGTCAGTGCTCACTCACCGTAACCGGGGGTACTGACATCGTGACGGGGCCGGGGGCGTCGGGGGCGGTGCGCGGGGTGGTGCGGGGGCCCACCAGGCGGTGCTGGCCGAAGCTCGTGAGGGCGAGGGCGGCGCCGACGGCGGCCCAGGCGAGGGGGCCGGCGGCGACCGCGACGGTGACGACCAGGGGGCCGGCGCTGCGCTGGGCGGAGGAGGCCAGACCGTGCACGCCGAGGTAGGCGCCCTGGGAGTGTTCCGGCGCGAGGGCCAGGGAGAGCTCCCAGGAGGCGGTGGCGTGCAGCATCTCGGCGAGGGTCAGGGCGGTGGCGGCGAGGGTGAGGAAGACCGCGGCCGTCCAGGTGCCGCCGTAGGCCGAGGCGGTCATGGCGAGGCAGCCGAGGGCGTAGCAGGCGGCGAGCGGCCGGAGCAGTCCGCGGGCGGCCGGGGCGGTGGTGCCGAAGCGGGCCAGCGGGACCTGGAAGCAGACGACCAGGACGTTGTTGAGCACCATCAGCAGGGGGACGAGGCCGGGCGGGGCGTCGGTGGTGTGCACGACCCAGAGCGGGATGCCGACCTTGAAGATGGCGTCGTCGAGGAAGAGCACGGCCTCGGTGAGGGCGAAGAGCAGGTAGGTGCGGTCGCGCCAGGGGCTGCGCGGGGCGTCGGCGGGGGCGGCGGCGGGGCCGGCGCCGGTGGACCCGGCGGTGACCACGCGGGAGGGGCCGGCCGGTTCGGCGCAGCGCAGGTAGATGAGCGCCATGCCGAGGTAGGAGAGCGCGTCGCCGATCAGCAGGACGCGGTAGGCCGTGAGGGTGCCGACGGCGAGGGCGCCGGCCGCGGCGAGGCCGCCGGCCGCGTAGCCGAGGTTCATGGCGGTGCGGTTGATGGCCTGGAAGCGGACCCGGTCGGGGCCGCTGATGCGGGCCGCGTAGAGCTTGCCGGTGACGTTGCTGCCGCGGTCGGCGAGCGAGCCGAGGGCGGAGTAGGCGAGCAGCGGCCAGAACTCCCGGCTGGTGAGGAGGGCGAGGGCGGCGGCGGTGCGGGCGAGCTGGAGCAGGGTCAGCAGGCGCAGCAGCGGCATCCGGTCGGCGAGGCGGCCGGCGAGCGGGGCGCCGGCCATGCCGATGCCAGAGGAGACCGCGATCAGGGTGCCGACCTGGGCGATGCCGAGGCCGGCGACGGTGGAGAAGTAGAGGACGGCCGCGGTGGTCCACAGGCCGGTGCCGACCTTGTCGACGAAGGAGACGGCGAGGACGCGGCGGCCGTCGGGTCCGCCGGGTGTGCGGGCGATCAGGTCGGTGCCCCGGGACAGCAGGCTCACGGTTCCCCCTTGACGTGAGTTATGTATCAATACATACTGTGGTACGTGGTGACACAATATTCCTTCACTGGGACGACCGCCAGGGAGATTGCGGCGTCCGTCGAGCGCGCGGTGACCGAGGGGGGCCTCGGGCCCGGTTCGGCGCTGCCCCCGGTGCGCCGGCTGGCCGACGACCTCGGGGTCAGCCCGGGCACCGTCGCCACCGCGTACAAGGAGCTGCGCCAGCGCGGCATCGTGGTGACCCGCGGCCGCGGCGGCACGGTCGTCGCGCACGTGCCGGCGGTGGGCTCCCGCCGGCCACCGCGGGTGCCGCAGGGCGTGGTCGACCTGGCCGGCGGCTATCCCGACCCGGCCTTCCTGCCGGTGCTCGCTCCCCCGGCCGAGGTGGCACCCGTCCAGGGCTCGCACCGGGGCAGTCCACGGCTGCCCGCGCTCGAGGAGCTGTCGCGGGCCTGGTTCGAGCGGGACGGGGTGCCGGCCGACGCACTGACCTTCTCGCACGGCGCGCTGGACTGCATCTCCAGGCTGCTGGCCACCGAGCTCAAGCCGGGCGACAGCGTGGCCGTGGAGGACCCGGGCTTCCACCACCTGCTCGACCTGGTGCCGGCCCTCGGGCTGCGGATGCTCCCGGTGGCGGTGGACGACGAGGGGATCCGGCCCCAGGAGCTGGCGCGGGCGCTGCGGGCCGGGGCCCGGGCGCTGGTGTGCAGCCCGCGCGGCCAGAGCCCGACCGGGGCCCGCTTCACGGCGGGCCGGCGGGCCGAACTGCTGGCCGTGCTGGCCGGGTTCCCCGAGGTGCTGGTGATCGAGGACGACCACAACGCCGATATCGCGGGGGTGCCCCTGCATGCGCTGGTCACCGGCGGGCTGCCCCGGTGGGCGCAGATCCGTACGGCCTCGAAGAGCCTGGGCATCGACCTGCGCTGGGCGGCCGTGGCCTGCGACCCGACCACGCTGGCCCGGCACGACGGCCGGCTGCTGCTCACCTCGGGGTGGGTGAGCCACGTCCTCCAGGAGACGGCGGCCCGGCTGCTGGCGGACGCCACGGCCCAGGTGCTCATCGCCGGGGCCGGACGGGCGTACACCGCGCGGCGCGAGGCGCTGATCGGGGCGCTGGCCCGGTACGGGATCGCCGCCCACGGCCGCAGCGGGCTCAATGTGTGGGTGCCGGTGCGCGACGAGTCGGCGGTGGTCAACGGGCTGCGCACGCACGGCTGGTGGGTGGCGGCCGGGCAGCGCTTCCGGATCGAGGGCGCCCCGGCCGTGCGGATCACCAGCGCGCTGCTGCCGGAGGCCGACGCGGTGCGGCTGGCGGCGGACTTCGCCGGGGTGCTCGGCGACTCCGAGGCGACGTACGGCGGCTGAGGGCCGGCGGCCGCGGGCGGTCCCGTCCCGGTGGGTGCCGGGCCGGTCCGCAGGGACCGGCCCGGCCGGGTCAGGCCTGCTTGCGGGTGCGGGCCAGCTCCTCGTAGAAGCGCAGCAGCCCGAGGTCGTCCACCGAGCCCGCGTTGACGGCCTTGTCCAGGGGGGTGCCCTGGAGGAGGCGCTTGACCGGCACCTCGATGCGCTTGCCCGTCAGGGTGTGCGGGACGCCCGGGACCTCGATGACCTCGTCGGGGACGTGCCGCGGGGAGAGCTCGGCGCGGATGGTGCGCTTGATCTTCTCGCGCAGCGCGTCGTCCAGTTCGGCGCCCGGCACGAGGTGGACGAAGAGCGGCATCCAGTACCCGCCGTCCGCCTCCTCCAGGCCGATGACCAGGGACTCCTTGATCTCCGGAAGGCGCTCGACGGCCTCGTAGATGTCGGCGGAACCCATCCGGACGCCCTGCCGGTTGAGGGTCGAGTCCGAGCGGCCGTGGATGACCACGGAGCCGCGGTCGGTCAGCGTGATCCAGTCGCCGTGCCGCCAGACGCCCGGGAACATCTCGAAGTAGCTGTCGTGGTAGCGGCTGCCGTCCGGGTCGTTCCAGAAGTACACCGGCATCGACGGCATCGGGTTGGTGACCACCAGCTCGCCGACCTCGCCGGTCAGCGGCTTGCCGGCCGGGTCCCAGGACTGCAGGTCGGTGCCCAGGCAGGGGGCCTGGAGCTCGCCGATGTGCACCGGCAGGGTGGGCACCGCGCCCGCGAAGCAGCTGCACACGTCCGTGCCGCCGCTCACGGAGGCGATCCACAGGTCATCGGCCACCTCGTCGTGCAGCCAGCGGAAACCGTCGGGCGGCAGCGGGGAGCCGGTGGTGGCCACGCACTTGACTGCAGAGAGGTCGAAGTCCCGCGCCGGGTGCACCTCCGCCTTCCGGCAGGCCATCACGTACGCCGCGGAGGTGCCGTAGAGGGTGGCGCGGGTGCGCTCGGCGATCCGCCACTGGGCGCCGGTGTCCGGGTAGCCGGGGCTGCCGTCGTAGAGGACCACGGTGGTGCCGGTGAGCAGGCCGGAGACGAGGAAGTTCCACATCATCCAGCCGGTGGAGGTGTACCAGAAGAAGCGGTCCTCGGGGCCCAGGTCGCAGTGCAGGCCGAGCTGCTTGAGGTGTTCGAGGAGGATGCCGCCCTGGGACTGGACGATCGCCTTCGGCAGACCGGTGGTGCCCGAGGAGTAGAGCACCCACAGCGGGTGGTCGAAGGGCACCTGCTCGAAGACCGGCTCGGCGGTGCCGGCGGTCAGCTCGGACCACTCGAGGGCGCCCTCGGGGGCGGCGGTGCCCAGCAGCGGGATGTGCACCACGGCGCGCAGTGAGGGCAGCTCGGCGCGCAGCTCGGCGACGGTGTCCCGGCGGTCGTGCTCCTTGCCGCCGTAGCGGTAGCCGTCGACGGTGAACAGCACCACCGGCTCCACCTGCTGGAAGCGGTCCAGCACGCTGCGGGCGCCGAAGTCGGGCGCGCAGGAGGTCCAGACGGCGCCGACCGCGGCGGTGGCGAGCAGGGCGGTGACGGCCTCGGGGATGTTGGGCAGGTAGCCGCTGACCCGGTCGCCGGGGCGGACGCCCAGCTCCCGCAGCCGGGCCGCGAGGGCGCCGACCTGGCGGCGCAGCTCGCCCCAGGCCACCGGCACGGTCTCGTGGGTCTCGTCCACGTACAGCAGGGCGGCCTCGTCGGCGCGGGCCGGGTCCTCGGCGGCGCGCAGGGCGTGCTCGGCGTAGTTGAGGGTGGCGCCCGGGAACCACTGGGCCCCCGGCATCGCGCGGTCGCCCAGGACCGTCTCGTACGGGGTGCCGAAGCGGACGTCGAACCATTCGGCGACGGCCTGCCAGAAGGTGTCCAGCTCCGTCACCGACCAGCGGTGCAGTGCGGCGTACCCGCCCTCGGCGGGCGCCCCGAACCGCTCGGCGGCCCAGCTCTGGAAGGCCGTGATCCGGGCGGCGGCGATCCGCTCCGGGCTCGGCTGCCACAGGGGCGCGGGCTGCGGAGTGGCTGAGGTCATGGGTCTGGCTCCCGGTCGGTCGGCGGCTGGCGCGTGGTGTGCGTACGGTGCCACCGCGCGGAGGGTGGTGCGCGGAGGCTCACTGGGACCATGCCACGTGATCGACATCCGCACCAGAGCGGTCGGACACAGCGGCGGCAGGTCCCGGATGTGGGTGAACGCCAGTTGAACGGGGCCCTCGCGGACGGCGTCCGATGGCAGGCTGAGCAGCATGAACGCTCGTGATCTCGTACGAACCGTGAAAGACGTGGGCTCGGCGCGCGGTCTGCGCGCCTGGCGCGCGGCCTGGCGCCACGACCGGGCCGACGCCGCGCTGCTGCCGGCCCGGGGTGCGGAGCGCGCCCGGGTGCCGGGGGCGCTCACGGGCGCCGAGCCCCGTCCGGGCGGCGGTCTGGTGCGGTTCGCGCGGTCCGAGCTGCGGGTGCTGGTCGCGGCCGGCGGGGCGGTGTTCTGGGGCTGGGACGGGGCCGGGCCGGCGCCCTCGTACGCGCTGGCGGGCGGGGAGCCGGAGCCGGACCCGCGGGCGGTGCTGGAGCCGGACAAGGACGGCGGCTGGCGGGTGGTCTCGGAGCGGGTGACGGTGTGCGTCTCGCGCAACGGCGCGCTGGAGGTGCGCACTCCGGGCGGCGCCCTGCTCCGCCGGGAGCTGCCGCCGCGCTGGTGGGAGCCGGTGTCCGGGACGGACGGCGCGGACGGCGCGAGCAGGACGGACGGCGCTGACGGGAACGACGGCACGGACGGGTCGGGAGGGCCGGACCGGGCGGTGGGGGGCCGCGGGGCGGTCCGGACGGGCGGGCCGCGCTGGCTCCAGCGGGCCGAGGTCGCCGCCGACGCGCGGTTCTTCGGGCTGGGCGGCCGGGCCGACGGCCCGCGGCTGCGGGACGGCTCCTACCGGCTGTGGAACTCCGACCCCCGGGGCGGCTTCGGTCCCGGGGACGACCCGCTGTACATCACCATGCCGGTGCAGCTGGTGGTCGCCGACGTCGGCACGCACCTGGTCTTCCACGACAACTCCTGGGACGGCCGGGTGACCCTGCGCGAGGGCGAGGAGGGCGCCGGCTCCGGGCAGGACCGGCCGGGGCAGTCCGAACTGCGCATGGAGGGCGGGCCGTTGCGGGCCTGGGTGCTGGTGGGCACGCCCGCGCGGGTGCTGGCGGGCTGGGCCGCGCTGACGGGCGCGCCCGCGGTGCCGCCGGCCTGGGCGCTGGGGTACCAGCACGCGCGCTGGGGGTTCGGCAGCGAGCGGGAGGTGCGCCGGGTGGCCGACGGGTACCGGGAGCGGGAGCTGCCGCTGTCCGCCCTGCACCTGGACATCGACCACTACGACGGGCACCGGGTCTTCACCGTCGACCGGGAGCACTTCCCCGATCTGCCCGGACTGGCCGCGGAGTTGCGGGAGCGGGGGGTGCGGCTGGTGTCCATCGTGGACCCGGCGGTGACCGCGGACGACTCGGATCCGGTGTGCCGGTCGGGGCGGGCGGCCGGGGCCTTCGTCAAGGACGCCCGGGGGCAGGAGGTGCGCGGGGTGGTGTGGCCGGGCGACTGCGTGTACCCGGACTTCACGGACCCGGCGGCCCGGGAGTGGTGGGGCGGGCTGTACGCGGAGCGCCTGGCGCAGGGCTTCTCGGGGGTGTGGCACGACATGAACGAACCGGTGTCCTTCCGGCCGTTCGGGGACATGACACTGCCGCGGTCGGCCCGGCACGCCCTGGAGGGGGCGGGCGGCGACCACCGGGAGGCGCACAACGTCTACGCGCTCGGGATGGCCCGGGCGGGATACGAGGGGCTGGTCCGGCTGCGGCCGGCGGAACGGCCCTTCCTCTTCTCCCGGTCCGGCTGGGCGGGGATGCAGCGGTACGGCGGGACCTGGTCGGGGGACGTGGAGACCGGCTGGCCGGGGCTGCGGGCCTCGCTGGCACTGGTCCTGGGGCTGGGGCTGTGCGGGGTGCCGTACTCGGGGCCGGACGTGGGCGGCTTCGGCGGCTCGCCCTCCCCCGAGCTGTACCTGCGGTGGTTCCAGCTGGGCTCCTACCTGCCGTTCTTCCGTACGCACTCGGCGATCTGGGCGGGGCGGCGGGAGCCGTGGGAGTTCGGCCCGGAGGTGCTGGCGCACGCGCGGGCCGCGCTGGCCGAACGCGAGCGGCTGCGGCCGTACTTCATGACGCTGGCGCACCTGGCGCGGCGGACCGGGGCGCCGTACGTCCGGCCGCTGTGGTGGGGCGCGCCGGAGGACCGGGGGCTGCGGGACTGCGAGGACGCGTTCCTGCTGGGGGACGCGCTGCTGGTGGCACCGGTGCTGGAGCCGGGTGCGGACCGGCGGGCGGTCCGGCTGCCGCGCGGACGCTGGTACGACACGGCGACGGGTACGGCGTACCAGGGGCCGGGCCAGGTCCTGCTGGACGCCCCGGTCGGCCGTACGCCGGTGCTGGCGCGGGCCGGGTCGGTGGTGCCGGTGGCCGGGGCGGCGGGGTGGGAGCTGGAGGTGTGGGCGCCGGCGCTGGGGCGGACCGGGAGCGGGCTGGTGGTGCGGGACACGACGGACGGCTTCGGCGTGCCGGAGGTGGAGCGGTTCACGGTGCGGTGGGTCGGGGGGCAGGTCGTGGTGGAGCGGGACGGGGGTGGGGAGGTGGGGGTGCCGGTGCGGGTGCGGGGGGTGTAGGCGGGGCCCTTTGCACCCGGCCCGGCTGCACCGGTGCTGCGCCCGGTCTGGCTGGGCCCGGTCCGGGCCCCGGCCCGTCTCGGTCCGGTCTGCGCCCGGTGCCGCCTGGTGGGCGCGCGCGGGCCGGTGGGTGGTTTCGGGGCGCTGCCCCGGACCCCGCGCCTCAAACGCCGGCGGGGCTGGATTGCCGTCCCCGGGCCCCAGGCTCGGCATGACCTAGGCCCGGGGGCCGGCATCGTCAGGGCCTGGTCAGGGTGAGGACCTGGGCGGTGATGGGGGTGGTGTCGGGGAGGGTGTGGGGGGCGAGGACTTCTGGGGAGTGCTCGGTGGGGTGGGTGTGGGGGGTCAGGTGGCGGAGGACGGTGAGGGAGTCGTGGTCGGTGAGGGCCACTTCGGTGCCCTCGGGGGTGTCCGTGACGGCCGGCGGGACGGTGGGGGTGGGCAGCGCGGCGGGGCGGTGGACGACGACGCCGGCGGCGGGGACGCCTGACTCGTTCTGGTCCTGGGCGGTGGCGCGGCCGTCGAGGAGGGCGAGGGCCTGGGCGACGAAGACCGGGTCGTGGGCGGCGTCGTAGATCCAGCGGGTGCCGAGCACGCCGTGCTCGGAGGTCCCGATCAGCCCCGCCTCGGCCCCGGCGAGCGGCGCGCCCCGGTAGGTGACCGGGACCTGGTACGCGACCGGCTCCGCACCGCTTCCGTCGGTGACCACCATGAGCTCGATGCCCACCTCCCCCGCCGGGTCGTCCAGCCGGAAGCCCCCGGCCTTGGCCAGCTCGGGTACGCCCGCCGCACCGCCCCGGTACCAGGGTCGGCCGGGCAGCCAGGCGGTGAGCAGTTCCAGCTTGGTCGGGGTCATGGTGGTGCGGTGGATGACGGCCATGCCTGCGGTGCGCCTCTCGTCGGTGCGTCGGCCCGCTGCCGCGCGGGCGTCCCGGGCGGGACGGCTCAACCGTACTGGCCCCCGAACCAGTTGGCGGCGGCGGTGGTGTGCAGCGGGAAGGCCAGCGGGGCGGCGGCGGGCAGCACCTGCCAGCCGGTGGTCTCCGAGGTCGGTACCGGCGGCGGGAGTTCGGCCACGGGCCGGGCCGGCAGCAGGCCGAACAGGAGCAGGTGCCCGGCCGGGGAGCTGAGCGCGTCGGCGAGCCGGACCTGCTCGGCCGGGGCGGTGATGCCGGTCTCCTCGCGCAGTTCGCGGACCACGGCCGTGCGCCAGTCCTCGCCGTGGTCGATGAACCCGCCGGGCAGGGCGGTGCCGCCGCGGGCCGGTTCGATCGTGCGGGTGATGACCACCAGCCCCGTGCCGGTGTCCGTGCCGGTCACCGGCAGCAGGCACACCGCCACCGGGAGCGGGTTGCGGTAGGCGGTGGCGCCGCAGCCCGGGCACTGGCGGGGCCAGCCGGCCGCGGTCGGGTAGGGGGCTCCGCAGGAGGAGCAGTGCGAGTCCTTCACCGGTGCTGACACGAGGGGGATGGTAGAGGAAGGGGCATGGATCGGCTGGATTTCTCATGGATGTGGACCGCGATGCCGCTGCGGGCGCGGGTGCCCGGGTCGGGGCGGGTCTCCGGGGGACGGCGGGGGCGGGGCGGGACCGGGTGGCGGGCCGGGACCGGGTGGCGGGCCGGGGTGGCCGTGGCGGCCGCCGGGCTGGTGCTGGGCGCGGCGCCGGCCCCGGGTGGGCCGTGGCGGGCGCCCGGTCCGGAGCCCGCCACGGCCACCCTGGCCCCCGTCCTCGTGCCGCTCGCCGCCGTGGACCCCGGTATCGCCCAGGACATCCGGTACGCCTCCGCGCACAACTTCGTCGGCGTGCCGGTGGACGGGTACCGGGAGCCGGTCTGCCTGTTGACCCCGGCGGCGGCGCGGGCGCTGCACCGGGTGCAGCTGTCGCTGGCGGTCCGGGGGCTGCGGCTGGGGGTGTACGACTGCTACCGGCCCCAGCGGGCGGTGGACCACTTCGTCCGGTGGGCGCAGGACCTCGGCGACCAGCGGACCAAGGCGGAGTTCTACCCGCGGGTCGACAAGTCCCGGCTCTTCGCGGAGGGGTACATCGCCGCGCGGTCCGGGCACAGCCGGGGCAGCACCGTGGACCTGACGCTGCTGGAGCTGTCCACCGGCCGGCCGGTGGAGACGGGTACGCCCTTCGACCTCTTCGACCCCCGCTCCCACACCGACGATCCGGGCACCGCCCCGGTGGCGCGGGCGAACCGGCGGCTGCTGCGCTCGGCGATGGCCGCGCAGGGCTTCGTCAACCTGCCCGAGGAGTGGTGGCACTTCACGCTCCGCGCGGAGCCGTACCCCGCAAGCTACTTCGACGTCCCGGTCACACGGACCGCGGGCCGCAGTACGGTCGGGGCATGGCAGCAGAGCGAATAGCCGCGCAACCGGCGGCGGACGAGCGCACCTTCGACTCCTACGAGGAGTTCTGGCCCTACTACGTCGCCATGCACTCGCGCGCGGCGACCCGGTGGGTGCACCTGACGGGCACCCTGACCGGGCTGGCGCTGAGCGCGTACGGGCTGGCCCGGGGGCGGCGGCGGTACGCCCTGGCCCTCCCGCTGATCGGGTACGGCACGGCCTGGCCGGCGCACTTCCTGATCGAGCGGAACAACCCGGCGACCTTCGGTCATCCGGCCTGGTCGCTGCGGGGGGACGCGCAGATGATCCGGATGATGCTGGCCGGCCGGGACGCCGAGTTGGCCGTGATCGCGCAGAAGTGGCTGGCCGAGAACCGCTGACCGGGAGCCCGGCCCGTGGCACACTTCTGACGTTCCGTCAGTTTCGGTGGAACGTCGCCGTGGCCTGCCCGGGGAGGGATCTTGACGCGCACGCGCACACCAGTCGTGGCCGGCTGGTTCACACACGTCACCGGCGCATCGGGTGAGGAGCAGTTCCATCTGCTCGGCACCCGCTGCACGGCCTGCCGCGCGGTCTTCTTCCCGCGCGAGGACGCCCACTGCCGCAATCCAACCTGTACCGGCGGGGAGTTGGCGGAGGTACCGCTGTCCCGCCGGGGCCGGGTGTGGTCCTACACCGACGGGCGCTACCGGCCGCCCGCCCCCTACGTCTCGGACCCGGCCGCGGAGTGGGAGCCGTACACCCTGCTGGCGGTGGAGCTGGCGGCCGAGCGGATGGTCGTCCTGGGGCAGGCCGCGCCCGGGGTGACCGTGGCCGACCTCGCCGTGGGCATGGAGGTGGAGGTGGAGCCGGGGGTGCTGAACGAGGACGCCGACAC
The DNA here is from genome assembly GCF_040684615.1 of Streptomyces sp. NPDC089919. Taxonomy (NCBI): domain Bacteria; kingdom Bacillati; phylum Actinomycetota; class Actinomycetes; order Kitasatosporales; family Streptomycetaceae; genus Streptomyces; species Streptomyces sp. NPDC089919. Next base: position 16,474 of record NZ_JBFBGK010000101.1, on the reverse strand, counting down.
CGTGTGGACCACCTGGCGCTTCCGGCCGGTGGCGGACGCCGGGGAGGTCCGGGCATGAGCCGGGACGTGGCGGTGCTCGGCGCCGGGATGCACCCGTGGGGCAAGTGGGGCCGCAGCTTCGTCGAGTACGGCACCGCCGCCGCGCGCGCCGCGCTGGCCGACGCGGGGCTGTCCTGGCGCGAGGTGGACTCGGTGGTCGGCGCGGACACCGTGCGCGGCGGGTACCCGGGGTACGTCGCCGGGGCGACCTTCGCGCAGGCCCTGGGCTGGCAGGGCGCCCGGGTGACCAGCGTCTACGCGGCCTGCGCGTCGGGGGCGCAGGCGGTGGGCGCGGCCCGGGCGCAGATCCTGGCCGGGCTGGCGGACGTGGTGCTGGTGGTCGGCGCGGACGCGGCGCCCAAGGGCTTCTTCGCCCCGGCGGGCGGCGACCGGCCGGACGACCCGGACTGGGTGCGCTTCCGGGTGCTCGGCGCCACCAATCCCGCGTACTTCGCGCTCTACGCCCGCCGCCGGATGGCGGTGTACGGCGACACCCCCGAGGACTTCGCGCTGGTCAAGGTGAAGAACTCGGCGGCGGGGGCGGCCAATCCGCTCGCCCGCTACCGCAAGGCCGTCACCGCGGAGGAGGTGGCCGGGTCCGCGGTGGTGGCCGATCCGCTGCGGCTGCTGGACATCTGCGCGACCTCGGACGGGGCGGCGGCGCTGGTGCTGTGCAGCATGGACTTCGCCCGCTACCGGGGGGTGGCCGATCCGGTGCGCATCCGGGCGGTCTCCACCATCACCCCCACCTACCCGCGGACCGTGCTGGACCTGCCGGACATCGGCACCGACTCAGCGGTGGCGGTGGAGCCCGCGCCCGGCAGCTTCCGGGGCTCGCTGGCCCGGGCCGCGTACGAGGAGGCGGGGCTGGGCCCCGGGGACCTCTCGCTGGCGGAGGTCTACGACCTGTCCACCGCGCTCGAGTTGGAGTGGTACGAGGACATCGGGCTGTGCGGGGAGGGCGAGGGCGCCAAGCTGGTGCGCGCCGGGGACACCGCGCTGGGCGGCCGGATCCCGGTCAACCCCAGCGGTGGGCTGGCCTCCTTCGGCGAGGCGGTGCCCGCGCAGGCCATCGCCCAGGTCTGCGAGCTGACCTGGCAGCTGCGCGGCACGGCGGGCGGCCGCCAGGTGCCGGGGGCCCGGGCGGGGCTGAGCGCGAACCAGGGCCTGTTCGGACACGGTTCGGCGATCGTGGCCGTCCGCTGAGCCCGGCGGGGGACGTAGGAAGACTGCGCCGCGCGCATGCTTGACGCGCCCGGCGCGCGGGAGAACACTCCTGGGACACCGCGCGGCCCGTACCCCAGTCGGCGGGGGTACGGGCCGTGTCGCGTTCCGTGCGGGGCGGCCGGTCAGGCCCGGGCGGGTGCCCGGCGGGCCCGGGCCAGGTCCATCGCGTGCTCGACCACCCCGGCCAGCACCTCCTTGGCGGAGGAGCGTTCCCGGGCGTCGCACAGCACCACCGGGACGTCCGGGTCGAGGTCCAGGGCCTGGCGCACGGTCTCCGCCGGGTGCCGTTCGGCGCCGTCGAAGCAGTTCACCGCCACCACGAAGGCGATGCCCCGGCGTTCGAAGTAGTCCACCGCGGCGAAGCAGTCGGCCAGCCGGCGGGTGTCGGCCAGCACCACGGCGCCCAGGGCGCCCTGGGCCAGCTCGTCCCACAGGAACCAGAAGCGGTCCTGGCCCGGGGTGCCGAAGAGGTAGAGCACCAGGTCCTCGCGCAGGGTGATGCGGCCGAAGTCCATGGCGACGGTGGTGGTGTCCTTGCCCTCCACCCCGCGGGTGTCGTCCAGCGGGCGGCCGGGCTCCGAGAGGCGTTCCTCGGTGCGCAGCGGGCGGATCTCGCTGACCGCGCCGACGAGGGTGGTCTTGCCGACCCCGAAGCCGCCCGCGACGAGGATCTTCAGCGTCAGCGGTTCGACCGGCGCGGGTCCGCCGGGGCGGCCGGAGCCGGCGCGGCTAGAGCGCCCGAAGGCCATTGATCACCTCACGGAGGATGGATTCGTCGGGCAGTTCGGCCGGTGGCACCGGCCGGGTCACGTGCACCAGCTCGTCGTCGACCAGGTCGCCGATGAGCACCCGCACCACGCCGAGCGGCAGGTCGAGTCCGGCCGCCAGCTCGGCCACCGACTGGGACCTGGTCCGGCACAGCCCGAGGATGTCGGTGTGTTCCGGGGACAGGGTCGCTTCCCACACGGGGTCGGCCTCGGCGGCCTCGGCCACCACCAGCGCGATCAGGTCGAGGCGGTGCCGGCCGGTCCCGCTGGTCCGGCCGCGGGTCATCGCGTACGGGCGGACGACGGGGCCGGCCTCGTCGTCGAACCAGTGGCCGTCGCCGGCCGGGCCGGCCCCGGGGTCGGGGGCGGGCCCGGTCCCGGGGTCCGGGTCGGTTCCGGTGGGGTCCTGGGCTGGGTCGGTCATGCCGTCCGCCTCACCCTCCGGCTGGGGCCCCGCCACGCGGCGCGGTCGCCAGGTGGGCGCCCACGCGCTTGACCATCAGGGTCATCTCGTAGGCGACCTGGCCGACGTCCGAGTCCGCGTCGGAGAGGACGGCCAGGCAGCTGCCGTCCCCGGCCGCCGTCACGAACAGGAAGGCCTCGTCCAGTTCGACCACGGTCTGGCGGACCTGGCCCGCCTCGAAGTGCCGGCCCACGCCCTTGGCCAGGCTGTGGAAGCCGGAGGCGACGGCCGCCAGGTGCTCGCTGTCCTCCCGGGTCAGGCCCTTGGAGCTGCCGGTCGCCAGTCCGTCGCCGGAGAGGACCACCGCCTTGCGGATGCTGCCGACCCGGTCGACCAGTTCGTCCAGGAGCCAGTTGAGCTCCCCGGAACCCCGGTGCGTGCCGTCGTGCGCGGTCTGCGGTGCGGTCATCGACCGTCCCCCTCCGATGTGCTGCTTGCGTTGCTGGTGGTGTCCACGTCGTCGCCGGGCGGGCGGCCCGGCTGTGCTGCGTTGTGGCGGCGGCCCGCCGTCCAGCCGCGCTGGAGGGCGGACATCCGGCTGCGCACCTCGTCGGCGTCGCGGTCCGGGGCCGTCTCGCGGGGGGCGGTCGGTGCCGGTCCGCCCCTGAGCTGGGGGGCGATGCTGGCCTGCCGGACCCGGCGGGGCAGCCCGCCCGGGCCCTCGGCGGGCGCCTCGGGGGCCCGGGTCCGCTCGCGGGTCCCCGGGTCCCGGCCGGCCTCCGCACGCGCGGAGGTGCCGTACGTGGGCTCCTCGCGCAGCGGTTCTTCGCGTACCGGCTCCTCGCCGGCGGGCTGCGGTACGACGGCCACGGGGCGGTTGCCGACCCGGCGGCCGTGCTCGGCCACCAGGGTGGGCGTACGGCGCCGGCGGGGCAGCGGCACGGGGCCGCCGGGGGCCGGGCGGGTGCCGTCCCGGGCGGGCTCCAGGCGGGGGCCCTCGGTGCGGCCGGCGCCGTCCCGGGCGCTGTCCAGGCGGACCGGTCCGGTGGCCGGGCGCAGCGGGCGGCCGCCGGCCTCCGGCTCGGGGCGGCGGGCGGCGCCGAGCACGCCGGAGCGCGAGGGGGCGTCGTCGATGCCGGGGATGGCGTCCAGCACCTCGGCCTCGTCCAGGCCGAGCACGCTGAGCGGGGCCTCCAGCTCGACCGGGCCGTCCAGGACCACGGGCCCGGGGCGCTCCTGGGCGGGTACCCCGGACAGGGCGCCGCCGGGCAGCCCGGGGGCGGCCGGCGAAGCGTTTCCGCGTCCGCTGCCCACGGCCTTGCGCTCCCCGGCGCGGTCCGGCTGGTCGAGCCGGAAGCCGACGCCGTTGGTGTCGGGGGCCTCGGTGAGCAGGGCGACCGGGATGAGGACGACCGCGGTGGTGCCGCCGTACGGGGAGGGCTGGAGCGAGACCCGCACCGCGTGCCGGCGGGCCAGCCGGCTGACCACGAACAGGCCGAGCCGGTCGGTGTCGGAGAGCTCGAACTCGGGGGTCTCGGCGAGCCGGAGGTTGGCGTCCAGCAGGGCCTCGGGGGGCATGCCCAGGCCCCGGTCGTGGATCTCCAGGGTGAAGCCGTTGGCGACCCGCTCGCCGTACACCTGGACGGCGGTGTGCGGGGGCGAGAACACCGTGGCGTTCTCCAGGAGTTCGGCGATCAGGTGGGTGAGGTCGGCGACCGCGGGGCCGCCGATGCCCAGCCGGGGCAGCCGGCGCACCTCGATGCGCTCGTAGTCCTCCACCTCGGCGACGGCGGCCCGGACCACGTCCATCAGCTGCACGGGCTTGCGCCACTGGCGGGAGGGGGCGGCGCCGGAGAGGATCACCAGGCCCTCGGCGTGCCGCCGCATGCGGGTGGTCATGTGGTCGAGGCGGAAGAGGTCGGCCAGCTCCTCGGCGTCCTCGGTGCGCCGCTCCATGGTGTCGAGCAGGGTCAGCTGGCGGTGCAGCAGGACCTGGTTGCGGCGGGCGAGGTTGACGAAGACCTCGGAGACGCCGCGGCGCACCTCGGCCTGCTTGACGGCGGCCTCGACGGCCGCGCGCTGGAGGGTGTTGAGGGCCTGGCCGACCTGGCCGACCTCGTCCTTCTCGTACTCCAGGCGCGGGGCCTCGGTCTCGACGTCGACCTGCTCGCCGGCGGCGAGCCGGCGCATCACGGCGGGCAGCCGGACGCCGGAGACCTCGTGGGCCTCCTTGCGCAGCCGGGACAGGTCCCGGACCAGGTCGCGGCCGATGCGCACGGAGAGGAACACGGAGAACAGCAGGGCGAGGAAGCCGAGGACGCCGGCCAGCGCGGCCTTGACGAGCACGGCCATGGCCTCGGGTTCGACACGCTCCTGGTAGCGGTCGCCGGCGGCGGTGTCCAGGGTGGCGAGGTCGTCGAGGACCTTGCCGGTGAGCTCGGCCCAGTGCGCCGCGGTCACGGTGTGCGGGCGGTTGGTGGGGCCGGCGGTGACGACGGCCTCCTCGGCGTCGCGCAGCGGCCGGGTGGCGGGGCTGAGCCAGTACTTCTCGAAGCGCTCGCGCTCGTCGGCGGGCAGGGTGACGAGGTTGACGTCGTAGAGCAGCCGGCGGTTGGCGATGGCGTCGGTGACGGCGCGGACGTCCTCGCGGGTGACCCGGCGGGCGGCGAGCGCGGCGGCGACCACCGCGTCCTCGCGCGAAAGGGTCTCGCGGGCGCGGGTGACGCCGACCAGGGCCCGGCCCTGCTTGTCCATCTCCACGTTGTCCAGGCCGTGGAGGTTCATCAGGAACGTGTAGCAGGGGTCGACCAGCCGGTTGTAGAGCTCCAGGGCCTGGTCGGGGTCGAGGTCGGTGCGGTCGACGTTGCGGCGCAGCGCCTCGATCTCCTCGAAGGCCTCGAGGATGGAGTTCAGCCGCTGGGCGGTGGAGGAGGCGAGCTCGTCCTGCACCTCGGGGTCGAGGGCGTCCCGGCGGATCTTGGCCACCATCTTGTCGGTGGCGGTGCGGCGGCGGGCCAGCTCGGCCATCGCGGAGGCGTCGGTGGGGTCGCCGAGGAGCACCAGGGTCTGGCGGCGCTCCTTCTGGATCACCCGGACCACGTCCTCGACGGGGTAGCCGACCTTCTCGATCACGTAGGAGACGTCCAGGAGTTGGAGCGCCTCACGGCCGGTGATCACGGTGGTGAAGCCCCACAGGGCGGTGAGGGAGACGAGCGGCACGAGCAGCAGCGCCACGATCTTCCGGCGGATGGTTCTCCCGCGAAAGCGCATGGCCTCCCCCAGCTCAACCCCCGTGTGCGGGGTAGGTGTTCCGTCAATAAACGGCGTGAGCCTACTACTGCCCCGAAGCCAACTCGAAGGCGTGTCCGGACGTTTTCGGCCGGAGCCCCGGTCGAAGATCACCAGTTGTCCGATACTTCCGGTCAGGAGCGGCCCGAATTGTGGCACATGACACCCGGTGCGCCGTCGGATCCGGGGTAGCAGCGGATGGCTGGAATTCTTTGTTCCGAAGGGCAACCCTCTGCCGCCCTCGTTCGTCAATCTGTTCAGAGCGGCATGGGGAGCCGCGTGGTGGGGAGTGAACGAAGCATGCGCAGGGAGCAGTACGACACGGCGGACCTCGACTACGGGTACCGGACGGGTCCCGAGGCGCCGCGGATCCGTCCGTTGTGGGTGGAGGAGCCGGTCGGCCGGCACCGGATGCCGGACACCGTGCGCGAGTCCGCGGTGCGGGCGGTGCTGCTGGTCTCGGTGACCCTCATACAGGCGTCGGTGGCCTTCTTGCTGACGATCACCGGCTCGTGGCTGTCGTTCCCGATGGTGCTGGCCTCGGTGGCGAGCACGATCGTGGCGACGTGGGGCGTCGCGGACGTCTGGGTGACCCGTCAGATGTGGTACCAGCGGGGCGGCGTGGTCTCGGAGCCCAGCAGCTCGGCGCGCCGGCTGCGGCGGGAGATGCGCCGCGAGCGCCGGCGGGCCCGCAAGGCCGGCCGCATACGGCAACGCGGCGGCCGGCTCAAGCAGGCCTGAGGGCCGGCCCGGACCGGCCGTGAGGGGCCCGGCCCGTCGTGCACCACGACGGACCGGGCCCCTTTTCTTGCCTTCTGCTACTGCTCGGTGCTCTCCGCCGGGGTCTGGCTGCGGCGGAACATCCGCGTCGCGGTGATCTCGCCGTGCACGGTCTCGGCCTCCGGGTCCTGCTGGGGCAGGCCCGGCCGCAGGTGCTCCTCGACGCTGATGTACTTCAGCCCGGCCCGCAGGTCGGCGTCGTTGCGCAGCCGGATGACCAGCGGGAACTCCGCCAGGGCCGTGGTGTCGAAGAGGCCGGTGGTGTACAGGAGCTGGACGCCGAGGGCGTCGGAGACGGCCCGCTGGAGCTCCAGCAGGTAGGTGGCGTTGGCCCGGCCGATCGGGTTGTCCAGGAAGAGCGTGCCGGCGTGCCGGTGCTTGTCCCGGCCGCGGTCGTTGCTGCGCAGCGCGGCCATGGTGCAGTACAGGGCGATCGCGGCGGTGAGCAGCTGCCCGCCGGAGAAGACGTCGCCCATCTGGCCGACCGGCACCCGCTCGGCGCGCAGCACCGCGTCCGGCTTCAGGATCTCCACCGCGATGCCGCGGGGCAGCAGCGCGGCGTGCACCCCGCGCAGCAGCAGGGACATGCCGTCGCGGCGGCCCTCGCCGAAGGCGGCGTTCTTCTTGACGGCCGAGCGGGTGGCCTCGTCGATGACCTCGCCGAGCCGTTCGGTGAGGGTGGCCTGGTCCGGCTCCTCGAAGCGGATCCGGAGGAACTCCTGGCCGGACCACTCCCCCAGCCCCTCGGGGAGCTGGGAGAGCCGCTGCGCGGAGCGCAGGGTGGCCAGCGAGGACTCCACCAGGCCGCGCAGGCGGTCCACGATGCTGTCGCGGTTGCGCTCCAGCTGCTCCAGCTCGTCGGTCAGCACCCGCAGGCGGGGGGCGAAGGCGGCCGCCCAGGAGCCGGCGTGCTCCGGGAGGGCCGCGGCGGGCAGCTCGCGGATCTGCTGGCGGGCCGGGGTGCGCACCTGCTCGTAGCGGGTGGCGTTGGCGTGCCGGACGAGCACGTCGCTCGCCTCGCGCAGGGCCGATTCGGCGGTGGACAGGTCGGCGGAACAGCCGCGCAGCGACCGGCGGGCCTCGGCGGCACCCTGCCGGGCCTCCTCCAGGGAGCCCGGGTAGGGACCGGCCTCCTGGTCCTGCTCCTCGGTCTGCTGGTGGTCGCGGAGCAGGTCGCGCAGCATCGCCGCGGTCTCGTCGAAGCCGCCGGCGCCGTCCTCGGCGGCGCGGTGGGCGGCCAGCAGCTCGGTGTGGGCGGCCCGGGCGGCGTCCACCGCGGCCGTGTGGGCGGCCAGTTGCGCACTGGCGGCCCGCAGCAGGGCCTGGGCCTGCTCGACGTGGGCGGGCACCTGCTCCTCGGCGAGCTCGGTGTGGCTCCCGCCGTCCTGCGGGGCCAGCCGCTCGGCCTCGCCGCGCAGCCGGCCCAGCTGCTCGCTGGCGGTGGAGGCCCGCGACTCCAGCATCTGGACCAGCTCCTCCGCGCGGGCCGCGGCGGCCTGGCGGGAGGGGCCGTCCGCCCCGTCGGTGCCCTCCAGGAGCTGGGCGGCGCGGGTGCGGACCTTGTTGGTGAGGCGGTCCAGCTCGGCGAGGGCGGCGCTCTCGTCGCTCTCCGCGCGGGCCTGCTCGGCCCGCAGGTCGGCGCCCACGCCGACCTTCTCGTACAGCTGGGAGGCGGCGCGGTAGGCCTCGCGCAGGGCCGGCAGGGAGGCCCGCTGGGGCTCCCCCTCGCCGGTGGTCTCCGGGAGCTGGTCGGGGGCGCCGGCGATCTCGGCCCGCTCGGCGCGCAGCGCGCGGGCCGTGCGGCGGGCGTCGTCGGCGGCGCGCTGGGCGGCCCGGCGGTCCTCGTCGGCCGCCCGGGCGCGGTCGAGGTAACCCTCGGCGCGGCCTTCGGACTCGGCGGCCTCCTCGGCCAGTTCGCGCAGCCGCACCTGCCAGCCGGCCCGCTCGCGCAGCCGGAAGGCCAGCCCGGCGAGGGCGTCGGCGGCGCGGCGGGCGCGCTGGGCGGTGTCCTGGCGGTCGTCGCGGACCCGGGCGGCGTCGGAGGCGGACTCCTCGGCCTCGGCGCGGACGGTGCGGGCCTCGGTGAGCACCGCGGCGGCCGTGTCGGCGGCGGTCCGGGCCAGGTCGGCGGCCTCGGCCAGCTCGGCGAGCCGGCCGGCCGGGCAGCCGGCGCGCCAGGAGGTCAGCCGGGCGGCCAGCGCCCGGTCGCCGGCCAGCCGGGCGGCCAGCTCGCGGATCCCGGCGTCCCGCTCGGCGGCCCGGGCGCGCAGCGCCTGGCGCTCCTCGTCGGCGGCGAACTCGTCGTGCATGGCCGGGTTCGGCGGGACCAGGAAGACGCCGGTGTCGTGGCCGTCGGCCGGCGGCACGGGGGCGAGCAGGGCGGCGGCGGTGCCGACGGCAACCGTGGACCGGGGCAGCAGGGCGGCGCCGGCCAGCACCTCACGGGCGCGGCTGTGGGTGTCGGGGTCGGTGATCACCACGCCGTCGACCAGCTCGGGCCGGGCGGCGAGGACGGCCGCGTGGTCGGCGGGGTCCACGGACTGGGCCAGGTAGCGCCAGCCGGGCAGGGCGGGGATGCCGTGCTCGCCGAGGTATTCGACGGTGGCCAGCACGTCGGGGCCGGGCGGGAGCAGGCCGCCGTCGCCCAGCGCGCCGAGGATGCGGGCGTCGTCGGCGGCGGCGGTGCGCAGGTCGAACAGCTGCCGCTCGGCGGCGGCCACGCCGCCCTCCAGCAGCTCCCGCAGCTCCTCGGCGCTGCGGTCCAGGTCCTCGGCGCCCAGGCCCTGCAGACCGGCGTGGACGGCCTCCAGGGCGCTCGGCGCGGCCTCGCCCCCGGGGCCGGCGCGGCGGGGCGCGGGAAGGCCGGTGGCGGCGGGCAGGCCCAGCAGCTCGGCGAGCCGGGGGTCCTCGGCCAGCGAGGCGGCGGCGCGCAGCTCGGCGTCGTGGGCGGCGCCGGCCGCGTCGGCGGCGTCGGCGGCCCGGTGGGCGGCCAGTTCGGCGCGGGACTCGGCGGCGGTGGCCTCGCGGGCCCGGTCCGCGGCGCTCCGGGCCGCCTCGCGGGCCTCGTCCCAGGCGGCCACCGCGGACTTCTCGGCGTCGCTGGCGGCGAGCGCGGCGCGGGCCGGGTCGGCGTCGGGGGCGGAGTCGTCGAGCCAGCCGGCCCGGACCGCCTCCGCGGTCTCCTGCTCGACCTCGGAGAGGCGCTGGCGCAGGTGCTCGGCCTCGCTGCGGGCGCGCTGGGCGGCGGTGGCGGCGGCGGTGGCGTCGCGGTGGGCGGCCTCGCCGACGGCCCCGAGCCCGGCGGAGCGCTCCTCCTCCTCATTGGCCACCCGCTCGCCGGCCTCGGCGGCCGAGTGCAGGGCGCGGACCAGTTCGGCGGCGGCGGTGGCGCGGGCGGCGAGGGCCGGTGCGGCGTCCCGCTCGGCCTCGCGGATGGCCACGGCCACCCGGGCGGACCGGTCGGACGCCGCGCGGTGCCGCAGCACGGCCTCGGCGGCCTGCCAGGCGGAGGCGAGGGTACGGGCCTCGACCAGCTCCCGGCGCTGGGCGGCGGCGGCCTTCTCAGCCACGGACAGGGCCAGGGAGGCGTGCCGGTAGGCCAGTTCGGCGGCGACCAGGGAGCTGCGGCCGCGGGCCGACTCGGCCTCGGTGACCTGGTGGGCGGCGCCGGTCACGCGCTGGGCCAGCTCGGCGGCCCGGCCGCGCTCCTCGGCGGCGCGGGCGGAGAGCCGGCGGGCCAGGCCGCGGGTGCGGCGCTCGGCGCCGGCGTGGATGTCGCGGGCCTTGGCGCGGGTCCCGGCGGCCTCGACGATCCGGCCGAGCAGGTCCACCGAGCCGGCCGTGAAGTCCCGTTCGGCCATCAGCTCGGCGCGCCGGCCGAGCTTGTTGCCGAAGCCGTGGACCAGGTCGGCCAGGCCGTCGGTGTCGCGGGTGTCGGTGACGGCGCGCAGCAGGAGGTCGGTGAAGTCGGAGTCCTTCTTGACCGCGAAGAGGCCGGCGGCCTCGCCCTCGTCGGCGTTCATCTCGCGCTGGTAGCGGAAGAGTTCGGGGTCCAGGCCCAGCTCGCCGAGGTGTTCGTTCCAGCGGTCGTGGATCTCCTCCCAGCACACGTCGAGGTGCGGGTAGGCCTTGCCGGCCTCGGTGATCGCGTCGCGGAAGCCCTTCATGGTCCGGCGCCGGCCCTGGGCGCCGGAGGCGCCCTCGACGGGCGGGCGGACGGCGGTGGCCTCGGCCACCGGCAGCGAGTCCAGGCTCAGCCCCGGGCCGGGCCGGAAGGAGTACCAGGCCTCGGCGAACTTGCGCGGGTCGTTGGAGACCTGCCGGCCGCGCCACTCGCTGACCTTGCCGACCACCACGCACTCGCCGGTCTGGGTGTGCTGCCACTCCAGCGCGACGTGTCCGCAGTCGTCGGCCAGCAGGAACTTGCGCAGCACGCCGGAGCTGGCGCCGCCGAGGGTGTTGCGGTGGCCGGGCAGCATGACCGAGAAGATCAGCTTGAGCAGGACGGACTTGCCGCCGCCGTTCTCCAGGAAGAGCACGCCCGCGGGCGCCGGCCGGCGCGGCGGGCCGGTCGGCTCGTCCTCGAAGAACTCCGCCTGCGTGGGCGCCGGGTGGGGCACCGGCTCGCCGACCCCGCGCAGGTCCAGCACCGTGTCGGCGTAGCGCGCGCCGGCGGGGCCGATGGAGTAGAGGCGGATCCGGGACAGCTCGTACATGGCGGCGGACTCTCGTGGTGTCTCGTGTGTGACGCGTGCGGGGCGGTACGGGGGACGCGGGCGGGCGTCAGGCGTGGAAGGGAAGACCGGCGTCGGCGGCCAGCTCCAGGTCGTCGCCCTCCGGCGGGGCCAGCAGGGTGGCGGTGCCGTCGGTGACCGGGACCACGCCCAGCTCCAGCAGTTCGGCCATGGCGGCACTGCCGGCCATGTCGCGGACCTGGAGCTGGTAGCGGGCGGTGGTGCGGTAGGCGCCGCCCGCGTCGTCGCCGGTGCGCTGGAGGAAACCGGAGTCGGTCAGGAAGGCCACGGCCTTGCCGACGATGCCGGTGGTGGAGCCGGCCAGCCGGCGGGCGTCCTTGGTGGCACCGGTGGCGCTGCGCCGGGCGTAGACCCGCCAGGCGGCCTCCAGGCCGGGGGCCTCGGAGGCCGGGTCGGTGTTCTCGCCCAGCTCCTCGGCCCGCTCCTCCAGCCGGCGGCAGGCCTGCCGGACGAAGGCGTCGACGCCGTTGACGGTGATCCGGCCGATGTAGCCGTCGTCGGCCAGGTCCTCGGGCCGGGGGAAGGCCAGGGCGGCCACCGCGAGGTGGGCCAGGCCGTGCAGGAAGCGGTCGCCGCCGTCGGCGGAGGTACGGCGGGCGTAGTCGCCCATCCGGACGGCGAAGACGGAGTCCTCGCCCGCCGCGACGGCCATGCCGGCGCGGGTGGAGACCTCGAGGACCACCAGGCCCAGGCCGGTGGCCACGGCGTCGGCGAGCCGGGCGAAGGCCGGCTCCTCGCGGTAGCGGCGGAGCAGTTCGGCGTACTCGGCGTCGCGGGCGGGCAGCAGCCGCGGCTGGAGCCCGAAGGCCACCAGGCGGGCAGCGTCGGCGGCGTCGGCGGGCGTGACGGCGGCCCCGGCCGCGGCAGCTGCCGGCGGCACGTCGGGCTCGCTCCACGCGGTGTGCTCGGCGTGGTGGTCGCTCACGGCTGGGGCTCCTCGGCGGTCGGGGTGGTGCGGGTGGTTCCGGTGGTGCGGACGGGTGCGGCGGTACGGGCCGACGGGCGTGCGGGGGCGGGGATCACGAGGCCTCCGCCCGGTCGGCGGCCATGCCGGCCGCGTCCAGCAGGGCCGTGCCGACGATCAGGTCGGCGCCGCCGAACTCCGGGTCGTCCAGCTCGGTGCCGTCGTCCACGGCGAACAGCAGCCGCTCCTCGCCCTGGCGGTAGGCCGTGCCGACCGCGGGGCTGGCGGCGTGCACCGCCAGCAGGGCGACCAGGTACGGCAGGTCCGGGTCCTGCCGCCGGGCCTCGGCGAGCAGGCCCGAGAGCCGGCGGGGCGCGTCGTGCGGCAGGTCCAGCAGGACGGTGGCCGCGGCCAGCTGCTCCTCGCTGAAGCGGCTGTCGTCGGGGGTTGCGATCAGGTCGGGCTCGGGCATCTCGGCGCCCAGGTGCTCCCGCTCCAGCGGCGGGGTGAGCAGTATCTCGACCAGGTCGGCCACCCGGACCGAGACGGGCGTGCGCAGGCCCGCGCCGTGGGCGAAGAAGGCGTCGGTGACCTTGGCGGCCTGCTCCAGCGGCAGCGGCAGCAGGGGCGCCACCAGCTGGCCGTACAGGTCGATGCCGGCGCGGGCGGCCGGGGCCGCGAAGGCCTGCCGGTCCTGCTCGGCGCGGAACAGCGGCCCGGCCTCCAGGAGGCGGGACTGGAGCTGGGTGTGGCGCCGGATGCAGTCCTTGACGATGTCGACCAGCTCGGCGGCCCGGCGCTTGTGCTCGGGGTCCTCGGCCTCGTCCCGGGCCTTGCGGATGTTGGTGAGGATGGCGTTCTCGTGGCGGTAGCGGTCCGCGACGTGGTCGAGCGCTTCGGCGATCATGTCGGGGACGGCCTGGAGCCAGTCGACCGCGCGGACGTTGCGCCGGGTGGCGTCCAGGGTGCGGCGCAGGGTCTCGGCGTACTGGACGGTGCGGTAGCGGGCCTGCTCGGCGGCGAGCTGGGCGTCGGCCAGCCGGCCGCGGCGGATCAGCACCTCCAGCTTCACCTCGGCGGCGATCTGCGCGCTGGTGACGTCGGTGTCCAGGGCGCCGACGAGGACGTTGACCGCCTCGTCGGTGGTGCGCAGGTAGACCGCGCCGCCGTAGCCGGGGACCTCCTCGATCAGCTTGAAGTCGTAGTCGCGGCGGACGTAGGCGCCGTCCGGTCCGAAGGTGCCGTAGACGGCGCGGAAGCCGCGGTCCACGCTGCCGACGTTGACCAGGTTCTCCAGGACCCAGCGGGCCACGCGCTCGTGCTCGGCGGCGGGCCGGGCGGGGGCCTGGGCGGCGATCCGGGGCAGCAGCCTGGCCACTATCTGGTCGTGGTCCGCGCCGGTGTCGAAGTCCATGTTGAGCGTGACCAGGTCGATGGCGGCGAGGGCGACCTCGGCCATCGCGTAGACCGTGTACTCGCCGGCGAGGTTGGCCTTGCGGGCGTCCAGGTCGTGCAGCGGGGCGGTGCAGGCGAGCGCGCGCAGCCGCCGGGCCAGGCCCTCGTCGGCGGCCGGGCCCGGTGCCGGGGACGGGAGGGTCTTCGCCGGGGCAGGAAGGGTCACGACGGAAAGATTAGGCGCTCCCAGGGACAACGACCCAAACGGCATGGTTCGGCCGGATCGTCCCCGGGGTTCGAGCGGGGCGCGTGCGGGGCTGCCCTACCCTCACCGCATGGCTTCCATGATCGCATCGGAACTGTCGGACCGGGCGGAGCGGCCGGTGATCGACCTCAACGCCGACCTCGGCGAGGGCTTCGGCCGCTGGACCCTGACCGACGACGAGGCACTGCTGTCGGTGGTGACCAGCGCGAACGTGGCCTGCGGCTTCCACGCCGGCGACCCGTCCACGATGCGGCGGGTCTGCGAGCTGGCGGTGGCCCGCGGGGTGCGGATCGGGGCCCAGGTCTCCTACCGGGACCTGGCGGGCTTCGGGCGCCGGGCGATGGACGTGCCGGCCCGGGAGCTGGCGGACGAGGTGGCGTACCAGATCGGCGCGCTGGAGGTCTTCGCCCGGGCGGCCGGGGGCGCGGTGACGTACGTCAAACCGCACGGGGCGCTGTACAACCGCACGGTCCGCGACGAGGTCCAGGCGGCGGCCGTGGTCGAGGGCGTGCGGCTGGCCGGCGGCGCGCTGCCGGTCCTCGGGCTGCCCGGCTCGCGGCTGCTGGCGGCGGCCGCGGCGGCGGGCCTGCCGGGGGTGCCGGAGTGCTTCGCGGACCGGGCCTACACCCCCGAGAGGACGCTGGTACCGCGCTCCGAGCCGGGGGCGGTGCTGCACGAGCCGGCCGAGGTGATCGCCCAGGCGCTGGCGCTGACCGGGCAGGGGGCCGGGCGCTCGCTCTGCCTGCACGGCGACACGCCCGGGGCGGCGGAGCTGGCCGCCCGGGTGCGGGCGGAGCTGCTGGCGGCGGGCGTGCGGATCGAGGCCTTCGCGTGAGGGTGCTGCGGGTGGGTGCGGACGCGCTGCTGGTGGAGGTGGACTCGGCGGCAGCGGTGACCGCCCTGCACGCGGAGCTGCTGCGGCGGCGGGCGGCGGGCGAGCTGGCCGGCGTACGGGAGATCGTGCCGGCGGCCCGGACGGTGCTGCTGGACGGGGTGGCGGAGCCGGCCGCGCTGGCGGCGCGGCTGCCGGGCTGGCCGGTGCCGCCGCCGGCGGAGACGGACGGGCCGGAGGTGGTGGTGCCGGTCCGCTGGGACGGCCCCGACCTGGCCGAGGTCGCGTCGCTGTGGGGCGCGCCGGTGCCGGAGGTGATGGGGTCGGCCTCCTTCCGGGTGGCCTTCTGCGGCTTCGCGCCGGGCTTCGGCTACCTGACCGGGCTGCCGGAGCGGTTCCACGTCCCGCGCCGGGCCACCCCGCGGACCGCGGTGCCGCCGGGCTCGGTGGCGCTGGCGGGCGAGTTCGCCGGGGTCTACCCGCGGTCCTCGCCGGGCGGCTGGCAGCTGGTCGGCAGCACGGACGCGGTGCTGTGGGACCCGGCGCGGGAGCCGGCGGCGCTCTTCGCGCCGGGCACGCGGGTGCGGTTCGTCACGGAGGGGGCGCGGTGAACGGCGTCGAGGTGGTGCGGGCGGGTGCGCTGACGACCGTCCAGGACCTGGGGCGGCCCGGGCACGCGCACGTCGGCGTGCCGCATTCCGGGGCGCTGGACCGGCCGGCGCACGCGCTGGCCAACCGGCTGCTGGGCAACCCGGAAGGGGCCGCGACGCTGGAGACCACCCTGGACGGGGTGGCCCTGCGGGCGCTGGCGCCGGTGACGGTGGCGGTGACCGGGGCGCCCTGCCCGGTACGGCTCGACGGCCGGCCGGCGGCCTGGGGCGCGCCGGTACGGGTCCCCGCGGGCGCGGTGCTGGACGTGGGGCGGGCCGCGGCGGGGGTGCGCAGCTACGTGGCGGTGCGGGGCGGGGTGGCGGTGCCGGAGGTACTGGGCAGCCGGTCCACGGACCTGCTGTCGGGGCTGGGGCCCGCGGTGCTCGTGGCGGGGGCGGTGCTGCCGGTGGGGGTGCCGGTCGGGCCGGTGGCGGGGGTGGACGCGGTGGGTTCGCGCTCGCCGCTGCCGGAGCTGGTGCTGCCGGTTCTGGCGGGGCCGCGGGACGACTGGTTCGCGCCGGGGGCGCTGTTCTCCCGCTCGTACCGGGTGGCGTCCGCCAGCAACCGGATCGGGCTGCGGACGGAGGGCGGGCCGGCGCTGGCCCGGACGCGGTCGGGGGAGCTGCCGAGCGAAGGCATGGTCCTGGGGGCGGTCCAGGTCCCGCCGGACGGCCTCCCGGTCGTCTTCCTCGCCGACCACCCCGTCACCGGCGGCTACCCGGTCATCGGCGTGGTCCCCCCGCCCTCCCTGGCCCTCGCCGCCCAAGCCCGCCCCGGCACCCCCCTCCTCTTCACCCCGGCCTGACCCCCGACCCCGGCCGGACCGTCCCCCTACCAGCCCCGCTGGGGACACCTCCCAGCGGTAGCTGGGAGAGCTCGAGGCGACCGTCGCGCAGCAGCGGTGCGAGCCCGGGCTGCACCCGGCACACCCAGCCCCGCTGGGGCTTGAGGCGACCGTCGCGGCAGCGGCGGTGCGAGCCCGGGCTGCACCCGGCACACCCAGCCCCGCCGGCGCTTGAGGCGACCGTCGCGGCAGCGACGGTGCGGGGGATCCGGGGGCAGCCGCCCACCGGTTTCGGGAAGGGGCGGGGAGGGGACAGCTCCGCGCAGCGGCCGGGCCCGTGCCCGGAACCCGCGCGCGCACCCCCCCCCGGGCGGGGGGCGCGGGG
>NZ_JBFBGK010000100.1:0-31096 GCF_040684615.1 Streptomyces sp. NPDC089919 | reverse complement strand
TTCGGGGCTCCGCCCCGGACCCCGCGCCTCAAACTCCCCCAGCTACCGCTGGGAGGTGCCCCCAGCGAGGCTGGTAGGCGCGACGGTCGCCTCAAGCGCCGGCGAGGCTGGGTATGCCGGGCGGAGCCCAGGCCCCCACCGCCGCTTCGCGACGGTCGCCTCAAACGCCGGCGGGGCTGGTAAGCCCGGCAGGACTGACAGAGGACAGCGGGGCTGGCACGGGGAACAGCCGGGCTGGCAAGGGGACAGCCGGGCCGGCACGGGGGCAGCGGGGCTGGCACGGGGGCAGCCGGGCCGGCAAGGGGCAGCCGGGCTCCGCCCCGCCGCCCCCGTCCGTCGCCTCAGGTCCCCGCCCGTTCAAACGGGGCGGTGATGCCCCGGGCCACTCCCAGTGTCACCAGGTCCTGGGGGCGGAGGCGGAGTTGGTCGGCGGTGGTGGGGGACTGGTCGGGGGTTCGTTTGAGGATGGCGGCGGCCAGTTCGGGGGCGATCACCGAGAAGTAGCTGTCGGGGGTCACCCAGGTGTTGCCCGGCGCGGCCAGCGCCAGGGCGCCGCCGGAGCCGCCCTCGCCGATCACCAGGGTCGTCACCGGCACCCGCGCCCCGGCCACCGCCGCGAACGTGTCCGCGATCGCCGCCCCCGCCCCGGCCCGCTCCGCCGCCGCGTCGTTGGCGGCACCCGGGGTGTCGACCAGCGTCAGCACCGGGATGCCCAGCCGGTCCGCCAGCCGGATGACCCGGGCTGCGGTCCGGTACCCCGCCGGCCGGGTGGCGGTGCCGCACTGGGCGGCGTACGCGATGCTCCGCCCGTCCCGCAGTCCGAAGCCGCACAGCATCCCCGCGTCCGTGCCGCCCGCCCGGTCCCCGGAGACCGGCAGCCGCAGCGCGAAGTACGCGTCCAGGTACGCCTCGGCCCGGGGCCGCCGCGGGTCGCGGGCCCGCTGGACCGCCTCCCAGCCGGTGGCCGCCGGCTCGGCCGCGGCCAGGGCGGCGGGCGGCTCCGCGGGCTCGGCGGTCCCGCTGACCGCCGGCCCGGACAGGAGCCGCAGCCAGCCGCCCAGGACCAGCGGGAGCTCCGCGGGCGGCACGACCGCGTCCACGTGACCGGCCGCGAACTGCCCCTCGGCGGTGTAGGCGGAAGGGTCCGCGTCGGCCGGCCGGACCCGGGAGCCGGCGAAGCCGACCTGCGCGCCGGGCAGCGCGAGGACCACGTCCGCGCCCGCGCCGAGCGTGGCCCAGCCGCCGCCGGTGGTCGGGTCCCGCAGCACCGCGATCTGCGGCAGCCCGGCGGCCCGGGTGAGCACCGACTGGCGGGCCACCCGCTGCAGTTGGGTGAGCGCCAGCATCCCCTCCTGCATGCGGGAGCCACCGGTGGCGATCAGCGAGACCAGCGGCAGCCGGTGCTCGCGGGCGTACGCGTACGCCGCCTCCAGGCGGTCGCCCGTACGCTCGCCCAGCGACCCGCCGAGGAAGTCGAACTCGAAGGAGACCAGCACGGCCGGGTGGCCGGCCACCCGCGCGGTGCCGTGCACCACCGACTCCTCCTCGCCGGTGCGCCCGGCGGCGCGGGCCCGGGAGGCGTCGTAGTCCTGCCAGCCGATCGGCCCGTCCGGGCGGCCGATCCGGGCCGGGGCGGGCAGCTCGGCGAAGGAGCCGGGATCGGCCACGGCCGCCACCGCCTCGCGCGCGCTCATCCGCCCGCCACCCGCAGCCGGCCCGCCGGCCCGCCCGGGCACGTCAGCCCTGATGCCGCCCTGGCCGGCGCCGTCCGCACGGGCGGGGTCCGGCCCGACGAGGGCCGTCCCGCCGCCGTCCGGAGCGGCGCTCCCGTCCGTCCCCGCCCCGCTCGTCTCCAGCGCCCGCTTCATCAGCTTGCCCATGTCGTTGCGGGGGAGGGCGGCCAGGAAGTGGACCGTGCGGGGGCGCTTGTGGGGGGCCAGCAGGCGGGCGACGTGCTCGGCGAGCTCGTCGGCGGCGGGCGGGGCGGTCGGGTCGGAGGGGACGACCCAGGCGACGATCCGCTCGCCGAGGTCGGGGTCCGGCTCGCCCGTGACGGCGGCCTCGGTCACCCCGGGGTGGTCCAGCAGCGCGTTCTCGATCTCGCCGGCGCCGATCTTGTAGCCGCCGCTCTTGATGAGGTCGGTGGCCTTGCGGCCGACGATCCGGACGTGCCCGGCGGCGTCCCGCGAGGCCATGTCCCCGGTGCGGAACCAGCCGTCCCCGGTGAGCGCGGCGGCGGTGGCGTCGGGGCGGCCCAGGTACTCGGTGAAGAGGTTCGGGCCGCGCACCTGGATCTCGCCGATGGTCTCGCCGTCCGCGGCGGCGGAGCCGGTGAGTTCCGCCCCCGACTCGTCGACCAGCCGCAGCTCGACCCCGTGCACCGGCACGCCGACCGTGCCCGGCGCCGACTCCGTGTCGTCCGCCCGGACGCTGGTGTTCATCAGCGTCTCGGTCATCCCGTACCGCTCGATGACCCGGCGCCCGGTGGCGGCGGTGATCCGCCGGTGGTCGTGCAGCGGGAGTCCCGCCGAGCCGGACACCAGCAGCCGGGCCCCGGCCAGCGCCTTCGCGAGGGCGGGGTCCTCGGCCACCGCCCCGGCGAGCCGGTGGTACATCGTCGGCACCCCGAAGAGCATGGTCCCGCCGCCGGTCAGGGCCGCCGTCACGCCCTCGGCCGAGAACCGGCCCAGGTGGTGGACGGTGCCGCCGCGGCGCAGCGGCCCGAGGGTGCCGAGGACCAGGCCGTGGACGTGGAAGAGGGGGAGGGCGTGCACGACGGTGTCCCGGTCCGTCCAGGCCCAGGCCTCCTCGAGGGCGTCGAGGGTGGCCGCCACGGCGCGGCGGGGGAGTACGGCGCCCTTGGGGGGCCCGGTGGTCCCGGAGGTGTAGATCACGAAGGCCGGCGCTTCGGCGTCCGCCGTGTCCGCTCCCGCCGGGAGGCCGGCCGGGGCGCCCGCCGGGTCCGTCTCCATGTCGATGCGGGGGAGCCGGGCCAGCTCCGCCGGAAGTCGAGCGTCCCTGTCCGCGAGGACGAGGGAAGGTCGGCTGTCGCCCAGGATGTGCGCGAGTTCCCGCTCGCCGGTCTTCGGGTTCAGCGGGACCACGGGGACGCCCGCGAGCAGCGCCGCGACCGCTCCCACCGCGGTCTCCAGGGTGGGCGTGGCCCACAGGGCGACCCGCTCGGCGCCGGCCAGCCGGGCCGCCAACGCACCGGCGACGGCGGACAGTTCGGAGTAGGTGAGGGTGCGGTCGCCGAAGCGTGCGGCGGTCCGGTCACAGGGCGCGTGCAGCGCGGGGAAGAGGGTGGCCACGCTCGGCACCCTACGGGCTCACGGCAACGGCAGGGCGATGCGCACCGCGTACGCGGCGACCAGGCCGTACCCGGCGCGGAAGGTCCACAGCCGGGCCCGTGCCGAGATCCGGTGGCCGGCGAACGACCCGGCGAGCACCAGCAGTTGCTGCCAGGCGAGGCTGGCGAGGAAGACCGCGGCGGCGAACACCGCGCCGGACCCGCCGCCCGCCAGCCGGTCGCCCTGGGCCGTGGTCAGCGCCGCGAAGTACAGCGCGGTGGTGGGGTTCACGGCCGTCAGGGCGGCGAACCGCAGGAAGGTCCGCCGGGCCGAGCCCGGGGCGCCGACGGTGACCGTGGCCGTCGCGGCCCCCGCAGCCCCGCCGGCTCCGGCAGCCCCCTCGACGGCCCCAGCCCCCTCAAGAGGCGTCTGCGGCACCCCGCCGGCCCCCGGCACCCCGCCGGCCCCCGGCCCCGTACCCGCCGCCGTCCCGCTCCCCGCACCCCGTCCCGCCCACATCCCGCGGCCCGCGATGGTCAGCAGGACGGCGGCCGAGGCGAGGCGGACCCAGGCCTCCACCGGGGACAGGGCCGAGGACACCAGCGGGCCGAGGGCCGTGGCCAGGGCCGCGTAGGCCAGGTCCACCGTCGCCACGGCCGCCGCCGCGGCCATCGCCGGGCGCCGGGCCCGCATGCTCTCCTGCACCAGCAGCACGCCCATCGCGCCCACCGGCATCGCCACGCCCAGTCCCGCCGCCGCACCCGCGACGGCCGTCGTCACCATCTCGCTCATGTCCCGGACTCTCGCCCGGGGGCCGCGGCCGGTGGGGGCGGATACCGGCCCGCACCGCGATAATCGCGGTATGGACCGCCTCGACAGGGAAATCCTCGGGATCCTCCAGCAGGATGCGCGGATCTCGTACCGCGACCTCGGCGTCCGGGTCGGCCTCAGCGCCAACGCCGCGGCCGACCGGGTGCGCCGGATGCGCCGCGACGGGGTGATCCGCGGCTTCACCGTGCTGGTCGACCCGGCCGCGGACGGCGGCGGCGGGCTGGTGGTGTTCATCGACGTCACCCTGCGCCCCGACGCCACCAACGAGAGCTTCGAGGCGGCCGCCGCCAGGCTGCCCGGGATCACCGAGGTGGTCCACGTCACGGGGGCGCACGACTACCTGGTCCGCGCCCGGGCCGCCGACCCCGCCGCCCTCGACGCACTGCTGCGCCGGCTCAAGGGCGAGGCGGGGGTGGCCCAGTCCCAGACCCGGATCGCCCTGCGGGCCGCCACCCGGCCGCCGCTGCCGCCCGCCTGAGGGGCCGGCGTACGTCCGGACGTCCGCGCGCACCCCCCGTCCCACCTGCCCCACCCGCCCCGTCGTGTAGGTTCCGGAGCGGCGCGGACGGGGCACGTCCGGCGCCCGCTCGACGGCTCGACCAGGCCGTCCCTGATGTCCGGGGGGACAGAACCGATCATGCGCACCCGCAACCTGACCGCACTCGGCGGGGTCACCGCCCTGCTCGCCGCGGCCGCCCTCACCACCGGCACCGCCGCCGCCGACGGCGGCTCCCGTTTCGACCGGGTCCCGGCGCCGGTGGTCAAGCCCACCGGCCGCACCTGGATCTCGCCCGAGATGACGCTGCTGACCGGCAACACCGCGGGCACCTTCGTCTACGCCCTCAGCGGCGCCCCGCTCACCGACGCCGGCGGCCGCACCACGGCGCTGCCGGCCGGGCTGACCGCGCAGGTCGGCGCGACCGCGGACTGCACGCCCCGTCCCGGCGGCGTCTTCGTCTGCTCCGCCCGCGGGCTGGGCTACGTACCCTCACCGCTGGTCATCGCGGGTACGAAGGCCGCGGACCGCGCCACGGCCCACTTCGGTGTGGTCTTCGTGCCGCCGGGCGGCAGCGTCGACAAGGGCGTCAAGGAGGCCCGGACCGCGGGCCTGCGGGCCGAGGACGGCCGGCACGCCGCGCGGACCGTCACGGTCCTCACCCCCGCGCACGTCGCGCGCAACACCCTCAAGGTGACCGCGCCCCGGGTGAAGGCGGGCGCCACCGTCACGCACACCGTCACCCTGCACGCGGTCGACCCGGGCCGGCTGACCGTCTCCCTCACCCAGTCGGCGAAGCCGGTCACCGAGCGGCGCGTCGAGCCCGGCGAACTCCGCTTCGGCATCGGCACGTTCCAGGGCGACCCGGGCCTGACCTGCGTCCTGGCCCCCGGTTTCGGGCCCGGCCTGGCCTGCACGGCGGCCCGCCCCGGCGACTACCGGCTGACGTACACCGTCCCCGCCGAGCAGGACCTCCAGGCCTGGCACCTGGACACCACCGCCGGGTACGAGGTGTGGACCAGCGGTACGGGCAACCCGTCGGCCACCACGGCCTTCCAGGTGGACAGCCCCCGCAAGGTGCGCGACCGCCACCAGGTGTACGCCCGGACCGCGGACGGCCGCCTGCTGGAGCTCAACGGCAGCGGCGACGTGCAGTACCCGCTGCGGGTGTTCTCCAGCCTGGTCGGCCCGGGCTGGAACGGCTACGACGCGCTGACCAAGCTCGCGCCGGTCACCGGCCGCGGCACCGGCGGCCAGGTCGTCGCCCGGGACCGGGCGGGCGTGCTGTGGAGCTACGGCCACACCGGCGACCGGGCCCGGCTCGCCGCGCGCGCCAAGGTCGGCGGCGGCTGGGGCGTCTACCGCGAGATCGCCGGGGCCGGCGACCTGACCGGCGACGGCCGCGCGGACCTGGTGGCCCGGGACGCCGCCGGGGTGCTGTGGCTGTACCCGGGCGCGGGCAAGCCGCTCTTCGGGGCCCGCATCAAGGTCGGCAGCGGCTGGAAGTCGTACGACAAGCTGATCGGCGCGGGTGACGTGAACCGGGACGGGCGCTCGGACCTGCTGGCCCGGGACGGCTCGGGTGCGCTGTGGCTGTACGCGGGGACGGGCAAGGCCGCGGCGCCGTTCGCGGGCCGGGTCCAGGTCGCCGACGGCTTCGGCGGCTACCGGTCGGTCGCGGCGCCGGGCGACCTGACCGACGACGGCCGGGCCGACCTGGTCACCCAGGACCGGGCGGGCGCCCTGTGGCTGCACGCCGGTACCGGTGACGCGGCGGCGCCGTTCGCCGCGCCGGTGCCCGCCGACGGCGGCCTGTGGGGCTCCGAGACCGCCGAGGCCAAGAAGTACTCCACGCTGTTCTGACGGGTGCCGTTGGGCGGGGGCCGGTCCTGCGGGGCCGGCCCCCGTCGCCGTCTAGAGCGCCGACTCCCAGGTCACCGTCGTGCCGCGGGTGCCGGACTCGGTGCGGCCGTCGTCGGTGACGGTGAGCCGGACGGCCCCGGGGGTGGCGTCCACCTCCACGTCGATCGCGCCGACCTCGGTGCGGCGGTAGGCGGCGGCCAGGGCGCCGCGCAGCGCCGCCAGCAGGTCCACCGCGACCTGGTCCGGCAGCAGCGCGTCCACCGCGCCGGCGAACTTGACCGAGGGCTGGAAGCCCAGCAGCACCGCGGCGCCGCCGGTCTCCCGCAGCACCCACCCCCGGAAGGTGGTGGGCGCGTCGGAGGGGGGCTGCTGGAGCGCGAAGATCGCGGTGCGGACGTCCTGGATGGTGGAGTCCAGCTCGTCCACGGCCCGGCCGAGTTCGTCGCCCACGGTGTCCTCCACCGGGGCGGCGGCCGACCGCCGCCGGGTGGCGTCCAGCATCATCTCGGTGGCGAACAGCCGCTGCACCACCAGGTCGTGCAGGTCCCGGGCGATCCGGTCGCGGTCCTCGTAGACCGCCAGCTGCTCCCGGTCGTGCTGGGCGTCGGCGAGTACCAGGGCCAGCGCGGCCTGCGAGGCGAACTGGCTGGCCAGCAGCCGGTCCACCGCGTCGTACGGGGGTCCGCCGCGGTGCCGGGGCAGGGCGAGGGTGCCGATCAGCTGGCCGCCGCTCTGCAGGGGCAGCATCATGCTGGGCCCGAACCGGGCGCGCACGCGGGTGGTCATCCGCGGATCGGTGGCCGAGTCGTCGATGAAGACCGGCTCCCCGCCGAGCAGCTGGGTGAGCACCGCGCTGCCCGGCTCGATGGTGGTGCCGACCAGGTCGCCCGGGTCGTCGTGGGTGGAGGCCGCGACGATCTCCATGCCGCCCTCGGGGGTGGGCTGAAGGATCACCCCGGCGGCGGCGTCGGCCAGCAGCCGGGCGCGTTCGGCGACGCACATGAGGGCGTCGGCGGCCGGCCGGCCGGCGAGCAGGGTGGTGGTCACCGCCGCCGCGCCCTCGATCCAGCGCTCCCGGCGGCGGGCGGTCTCGTACAGCCGGGCGTTGCCGATGGCGATGCCGGCCTGTGAGGCGAGCACCCGGACCAGGGCGAGGTCATCCTCGGTGAAGGGGGCGCCGTCGCGCTTCTCGGTGAGGTAGAGGTTGCCGAAGACCTCGGTGTGCACCCGGATGGGCACCCCGAGGAAGCTCTTCATCGGCGGGTGGCCGGGTGGGAAGCCGGCCGAGCGGGGGTCGGTGCCCAGGTCGTCCAGGAGGAGCGGCCGCGGGTCGCTGACCAGGGCGCCCAGCAGCCCGGACCGGCCGTCGGGCAGGTGCGGGATGCGGGCGCGCTCCTCGTCGGTGAGGCCGGTGGTGAAGAGCCCGGTCAGCCGGCTGCCGTTGTCCCGGTCGGGGTCGATGACCCCGAGGGCGCCGTAGCGGGCGTCGCAGAGCTCGGTCGCGGAGTCCACGATGTGCTGGAGCGTGCCGTGCAGCTCGAGGTCGGTGCCGACGCTCAGCACGGCCTCCAGCAGCACCGGCAGCCGGGGCGCCGGGCCCTCGGGACCGGGCACCGCGCCCGGTCGTCCTGGGCCCGGCGCGGATCCGCCGGGTGGTTCCGCGGAACGGCTCATTCGGCCAGCGGGTTGAGAACCATGGGGGCGATCTTCCCTTCCAGCATCGCGCCGAGGCCCATCACGGCGCAGACGTCCGGCCGTTCCGCGATGGCGACGGGCATGCCGGTGGCGTCCCGCAGCATCTGGTCCAGGCCCGGCAGCAGGGCGCTGCCTCCCACCATCATGATCCCCCGGTCGGTGAGGTCGGCGACCAGGTCCGGCGGGCAGTCCCGGAGCACCTTGCCGATGCCGTCGAGCACGGCGGTGAGCGGGGTGTGGATGGCGTTGCGGACGGCGGCGGTGTCCACCCGCACCGAGCGGGCCAGCCCGGTGGCCACGTCCCGCCCGTGGATCTCGGTGGAGGTCGGGCCGTGCGGGGTGATGCCGTTGCCGTGCAGGGCGAGCTGGAGCGGCCGGACGGCCTGGCTGGGCAGCATCAGCTCGTGCTGGTGGCGCAGGTGCTGGACGATCGCGTGGTCCACCGCGTCGCCGCCGACCGCGACCCGCTCGGCGGTGACGATCGAGCCGAGGGAGAGGACGGCGATCTGCGTGGCGGCCGCCCCGCACACCATGATCATCGTCGCGGTCGGCTGCTCGACGGGCAGTCCGCAGCCGACGGCCGCGGCGATCAGGGTGTCCACGAGTTCGACCCGCCGGGCGCCGAGTCCGACCAGGGTCTCCACGGCCGCGCGCTGGGCCAGCGGGTCGGCGTCGTGCGGGGTGCAGGCCGCGGCCCGCAGCCGGGGCTTGCGGCGCAGCGCGCGCCGCAGCTTCTCGCCGAGCAGGTGCCGCAGCATCCGCTGGGCCATCTCGATGTCGACGACCGTGCCGCCGGAGACCGGCCGGGCCACGCGGATGTAGTCGGGTGTGCGGCCGGTCATCCGCTCGGCGAAGGAGCCGACGGCGATGAGGGCGCCGGTGCGGGTGTTGACGGCCGCGACGCTGGGCTCGTCGACGACCAGCCCCTGGCCCTTCACATAGACGCGTGTCCTGGCCGCCCCCAGGTCGACGGCGACGTGGCAGCGACGCAGCTGCTCCAGACTGACGGTCACGGCGGATCCTCCCGAGAGCGGTGACGCAAGGAGACCGGCCGAGCGCCGGTCTCAATTCACACTTTCTATGGCATATCGGACATTTGCCATGCTGGGCTGGGCCGTGCGGGGGGTGCTGCACAAGGGTGGTCTTCTGTCGTGTCAGGCCGCACCATGCACCCACTACTCGCGCGTAACAAGGTAAGGGGGTCCCGATGCTGACGGTCCGCCAGCGACTGGCCGTGCTCCTCGCCCTGGTCGCGGCGCTGCTCGCGCCGCTCCCGGCGCAGGCGCTGCCGCACGCCGCTGACCAGGAGGTCCTGCGCAATCCGGTGGTGTTCGTGCACGGTTACAACGCCGACCCCGGGGTCTGGGGATCGCTGCGCGGCAGCCTGAAGTCCGCCGGCTACACCGACTCCGAACTCTTCTCGTGGGGTTACGACACCCACCAGTCCGTCAACGAGGTCCTGGCCGGCCGGCTCGCGGAGTACGTCGAGCAGGTCCGGCGGCAGACCGGCGCCGCCCGGGTGGACCTGGTCGCGCATTCGTTCGGGTCGCTGGTCACCCGCTGGTACGTGAAGTTCGGCGGCGGGACGGCGGCCGTGGGGCACTGGGTCTCGCTGGCCGGACCGAACCACGGCACCTCCACCGCGTGGGCCTGCGCGCTGTGGGACCAGGCCTGCCGCGACATGACCCCCGGCTCCTGGGTGGTCGGCAAGCTCGCGGAGGGCGACGAGACCCCGGGGCCGGTCGCCTACGCCACCTTCTGGTCCAACTGCGACGAGGTGATCAACCCGGACTCCAGCGTGCCGCTTTCGGGCGCGTCGAACGTGGCCGCGGGCTGCCTCAAGCACAACGACCTGCTCGGCGATCCGGGGGTGGCAGCGGGCGTGCGGTCCTTCCTGGCCTCCTGACGGGTCCTCGCCCCGGCCGGGGCGGTACCGGGACCAGGCCCGGCCGGGGGTGGTACCGGTACCAGGCCCGGCCGGGCGTCCCCGGATCAGCTCCCGGCCGGGGGGTCCTCGTCGAAGGCCAGCCGCTGGAGCAGCCCGTACGTGAACTCGGCCGTGCAGTGCCGCACCGCCCCCGCCGCCGTCCGGCCGGTGAAGGCCAGCCGCCAGCGGGTGGGGGCGGTGCCCTCCAGCGGCCGGACCGGCGCGAAGGCCCGGGCCACCTCGTCGACGGTGCACGACCAGGGCGTCAGCTCGTCCAGCCAGGCCGGCTCCGGCCCCGCCGCACCGGGCGCCCGGACAAGCCACTCGTTCCACACCGCGCCGTCCGGCGCGGCCAGCACCTCGAAGCGCAGGGTCGGCCACAGCGGCACCGGCCACAGCAGCGCCTCGCACTCCAGGTCGCCGATCCGCCGCCGGAGGGTCTGCTCGGGCGGGCCCAGCGCCGAGCGGTAGCGGGCCAGCGCACCACGGGAGCGGGGCGAGCGGACCATGGCCTGCCAGCGCTTGTTCGCCTCGCGCTGGTCGGCGAGGGAGGCGCCCAGCGCGAGCCGGGCGTCCTCGGCGAGGCCGGGCTGGAAGTCGGCCATCCGGCGGAGCAGGACGAGCTGGAAGGCGGCCGGTCCGAAGGCTGTCATGGCCGTCAGACTCGCACGGAGCGGCCCCCGCCCGGGCGCCGACCCGGTGGCTCCGGGCACCGGAGCCGGTAATTCCACACAGGATCCTTACAGTCCCGGGACACCGATGTTGCCGGGCGCCGCATAGCCTGCGGGCGCCATGGACTACTGCCACTCATGCCGGCGGCACCTCAACGGCGCACTCGCCTGCGCCGGCTGCGGCACCGCCGCCGCCCAGCTCGCGCCCTCGCCCTGGGCCCGGCCCGCCGCCGAAGCGACCGCTGCCCCGGCCCCGGCCGCCCCGTCGTACGACGGGGCGGCCGGGTACGAGATCCCGTACCCGGATCCGCGGGAGGTCGTGGGGCCGGGTGGTCGGGAGGCCGGGCGGCGGCGCCGGGCCGCGCACCGCAGGCGGCGGCGGACCGCGCTGACGGCCGGGACCGCGCTGCTGTGCGCCGTCGCGGGCACGATGGCGCTGGCCCGGCTCACCGGTGACGACCCGGTCTCGGACCGCGCCTCGACCGTCGTGCAGCAGGAGGAACTGGGCGCGACCCAGCCGGCGGCGGAGGACACCGCCCCGGTCGCGGACCCGTCACCGGTGCCGCGCCGTACCGAGGTGCGGGCCGGCCCGGCGACCGCGAGCGCCGGCACCGGGACGGCCACGGAAGGGCCCGCGGCCACCGCGGGCCCCACGGCCACCGGCGAGCCCGAGGCCACCGGCCCCGCGCCGACGGTGACCGACTCCCCGGAGGCGGACCCGACGGGCCGGTCCGGGCACCACCACGGCAAGCACGGGTCGACCGGCCGGCCGGCGGCCACCGGCACGCCCGGCCCGGACGTCACGGACGACGCGCAGGACGGCTCCGGCGGCGGGGCCGGGGAGCCGGACGAGCCGACCGCCACGCCGACCCCGGAGCCCACCGAGGACTGCACGCCGTTCCTGTGGTGGTGCGTCTGAGCGACGGGGCGGGGATCAGCCCAGCATGCGCTGGAGCAGGTCCCGCAGGACCGTGCGCTCCTCGGTGCTCAGGGCGGCGAGCGGTTCCCGGGCGAAGCCCAGGGACTCCCGCAGCTCCCCGGCGGTCCGGACGCCCTCGTCGGTGGCGGCGGCCAGCTTGACCCGGCGGTCGGCCGGGTCGGGGCGGCGCTCGGCCAGGCCCCGGGTCTCCAGCCGGTCGATGATGCCGGTGACGTTCGACGGCTCGCACTTCAGCTTCTGGGCGATGTGCCGCATCGGCATCGGCTCGAGGGCGAGCAGGCCCAGCACCCGGGCCTGCGCACCGGTCAGCTGGTGGCTCGCGGCCGCGTGCTCGTACTCCTCGTGGTAGCGGGCCACGACGGAGGCGATGAGCTCCACGACCTCGCGGGTGAGGGGGTCTGTGCGAGTGGACATGGCTCCAGGGTACCCGTTTACTTGACAACCTGAAATATCTAGGAGCATGGTTCTTTCAGTCAGGAAATCATTCAGAGGATGAAATAACTGCCATGACCGAGACCACCGCCCTCCCCGCCGTCAGCCGCGAATGGCACCTGATCCGCCGCCCGCAGGGCTGGCCCGTCGCCGAGGACTTCGCCCTGCGCGAGGTGCCCGTCGCCGCCCCTGCCGAGCCCGGCCGGATCCTGGTCCGCAACCTGCACATGTCCGTCGACCCTTACATGCGGGGTCGTATGAACGACGTGAAGTCCTACATCCCGCCGTTCCAGCTCGACCGTCCGATGGACGGCGGCGCGGTCGGCGAGGTCGTCGCCTCCACCGCCGAGGGCTTCGCCGTCGGCGACCACGTCCTGCACGGCCTGGGCTGGCGCGAGTACGCCGAGTTCGACGCCCAGCACGCCACCAAGGTCGACGGCGCCATCGCCCCGCTCTCCGCCTACCTCGGCGTGCTCGGCATGCCGGGCCTGACGGCCTACGCGGGCCTCTTCGAGACCGCCTCCTTCAAGGAGGGCGACGCCGTCTTCGTCTCCGGCGCCGCCGGTGCCGTCGGCAGCCTGGTCGGCCAGTTCGCCCGCATCAAGGGCGCCTCGCGGGTGATCGGCTCGGCCGGCTCCGCCGAGAAGGTCGACCTGCTCACCGGCAAGTACGGCTTCGACGCCGCCTTCAACTACAAGGACGGCCCGGTCGCCAAGCAGCTGCGCGAGGCCGCGCCGGAGGGCATCGACGTCTACTTCGACAACGTCGGCGGGGACCACCTCGAGGCGGCCATCGGCGCGCTGAACGTGCACGGCCGCGCCACCCTCTGCGGTGCGATCGCGCACTACAACGACACCGAGCCGGCCCCCGGCCCGCGCAACCTGATGATGGCCATCGGCAAGCGGCTGCGCCTGGAAGGCCTGATGGTCAGCGACCACTACGGCAACAAGGACTTCGTCAAGGACGTGGCCGGCTGGCTGGGCTCCGGCGAGCTGACGTACGACGAGACCGTGGTCGAGGGGATCGAGAACGGCGTCGACGCCTTCCTCGGTCTGCTGCGCGGCGAGAACACCGGAAAGATGATCGTTTCTTTTACCGGCTAGGCTCACCCTCACACCACCGCGATCGTGGGCGCGAGTCGCGGTGCGACCAGGAGGATCCTTCTTTCATGTCCATCCAGCAGTCCGACGTCCTCTACACCGCCGTCGCCACCGCCGAGAACGGCCGTGACGGGCGCGTCGCCACCAACGACGGCCAGCTCGACGTCGTCGTGAACCCGCCGAAGGAGATGGGCGGCAGCGGCGCCGGCACCAACCCGGAGCAGCTCTTCGCCGCCGGCTACAGCGCCTGCTTCCAGGGTGCCCTCGGTGTCGTCGCCCGCAACGAGAACGCCGACATCTCCGGCTCGACCGTCACCGCGGAGGTCGGCATCGGCAAGAACGACGAGGGCTTCGGCCTGATCGTCAAGATCTCCGCCACGATCCCGAACGTGGACGAGGCCAAGGCCAAGGAGCTCATCGAGAAGGCCCACCAGGTCTGCCCGTACTCCAAGGCCACCCGCGGCAACATCACGGTCGAGCTCGTCTGAGCCCTGCCGTAGCGCACCGCAGCAGGTCCCGAGGGCCGCACCCCGTCCGCGGGGTGCGGCCCTCGGGCCGTGCGGGGCCGCTGGATACCCTGGCCCCATGCGAGATCTTGCGGGGGGCTTCCGCTACCTGGTGGCCGGACAGCGGTGGGTGGCCGGTCACGGCCGGTGGCTGGGGATCGGGCTGCTGCCCGGACTGATCTCCCTGGTCGTGTACGCGGCGGCGCTGATCGGCCTCGCCTACGGCGCCGACGACCTGACGGCCTGGGCCACGCCCTTCGCCGACGACTGGTCCTCGCCCTGGCTCGGGCTCTTCCGCGGCTTCCTGACCGCGCTGCTCTTCGCCCTCGGGCTGTTCCTCGCCGTGATCACCTTCACCGCGGTCACCCTGCTGATCGGCCAGCCCTTCTACGAGTCCCTTTCCGAGGAGGTCGACCGCTCCGAGGGCGGCGAGGTCCCGGAATCGGGGCTGCCGCTGTGGCGGGAGCTGTGGATCGGGGCCCGGGACGCCCTGCGGATCCTGGGCCGGGTGGCGCTCTACGGCGTCCTGCTCTTCGCCCTCGGCTTCGTGCCGGTGCTCGGGCAGACCGTGGTCCCCGCCGTCGGCTTCTGCGTCTCCGGCTACTTCCTCACCCAGGAGCTGACCTCGGTCGCGCTGATGCGCCGCCGCATCGGGCTGACCGAGCAGCTGGCGCTGCTGCGCGGGCGCCGGATGCTGGCCCTCGGCTTCGGGGTCCCGCTGGTGCTGGCCTTCCTGGTGCCGCTGGTCGCGGTCTTCCTGATGCCGGGCGCGGTGGCGGGCGCCACTTTGATGGTCCGCGACCTGGCGGACGCCGCCGCGGACGAGCCATCGGGGGAGCCCGCGGACCAGACCGCCGGGGACGCCCCCGATGCGGCCGGCGAGGGGCCCGCGGCCGCCGGCTTCGGACCGGCCCCGGCCGCCTTCGGCACCACCGCGCCGTAGCGGCCCACCGGGATCAGGGCCGCCGCAGCAGGCCGACCAGCCCGGCGTTGTCCTGGTCGCCGCGGCCCTCCTCGACGCCCCGGCGCAGCAGGGCGAAGTACGGGTCCAGCAGTTCGGTGCTGACCCCCTGGCCCCGGGCCGTCGCCGCGAACCCGGCCGTGCCGCCCGCCTGCATCGCCAGGTTCGACACGACCCCCGTGGTCAGGTCGCCCGAGTCCAGCCGCTCCGCCGTACCGGCCACCGCCGCCGGGGTCATCGCGCCCAGCCACTCGGCCAGCAGCGGTGCCAGCTCCTTCGCGGCGACGTCCTCGCCGCCGATCAGCGCGTAGGCGTGCGCGACCCCGGCGAACATCCCGTACATGGCGCTGAGCAGCGCCGAGTCGTAGAGCGCGGCGTGCCCCGGGTCGGCTCCGACGTACCGGGCCCCGCCGACCGCCTCCAGCGCCGCCCGGTGGGCCTCGAAGAGGCCGGGGTCGCCGCTGTAGAAGACGTACGCCCCCGAGCCGGGGACCCCGACCATCGGCGGCACCGCCATGATCCCGCCGTCCAGGAAGCGCGCCCCGCGCTCCGCGGCCCAGGCGGCGCGGGCCCGCCCGGTCGCGGGGGTGCCGGTCGTGAGGTCGACCAGGTCCTTGCCGCGCAGGTCGGCGCCGGCCAGCACCGCGCCGACCGAGGCGTCGTCGAGCAGGCAGGTCACGACCAGCGGGCTCGCGGCGACGGCCGCCGCCGGGGTGGCGGCGACGGCGGCCCCCGCGGCGGCGAGCGGGCGGGTGCGTTCGGGGGAGCGGTTCCAGACGGTCACGGGGTGCCCGGCGGCGAGCCAGGCATGGGCCAGGGCCGTGCCCATGGAGCCGAGTCCGAGGAGGGTGAGGGGGGTCTTGTGCGTGGTGGTGTCGGTCATGCGCATTAGCCTTGCCGCAGGTCGAAAGGGGCTCAAGTGCGCACTTCGAAGTGGGTGCTTACCCCGAGGTATGCGAGCAGGTCAGAAGGGGGCGCGATGAGCCGGGCGGTCAGGCCGGGGGCGGGGCACTGCGGCATCGAGGCGGCGGTGCAGGTCATCGAGGGCAAGTGGAAGGTCGTCATCCTCTGGGCCCTGGGGGAGGAGGCGCCGTGCCGCTTCGGCGTTCTGCGCCGGCTGCTGCCGGGCGTGACGGAGAAGGTCCTCACGGCCCAGCTGCGCGAGTTGGAGGCGGACGGGATCGTGCACCGCGAGGTCCATGACGAGGTGCCGCCGCGCGTGGAGTACTCGCTCACGCCGCTCGGGCGCGAACTGGGCGAGGCCCTGGCCCCGTTGGGAGCCTGGGGGCAGCGCCACCTGATCGACGCGGCGGCGGGGGCGGCCGGAGCGTGAGTCGGGTCCGGGGGGCTGGGCGCCCCCCGGAGCCGGTCAGCCCCGGAAGCCGTCCGCGACCGGCGGGGTGACCCGGTGGTAGGCCATCGGGTGGTCGCCCGCGTTGTGGTGGGCCGCGACGTCCCGCCGGGCGTGGTCGGCCGCCAGGTCCTCGAGGTCCCGCGTCCGCCGGTGCTGCCGGCGCGCGATCACCACGACGGCCGCCGCGGCCGCCGCCAGCATCGCCCCGAGCAGAAGTGCTGTGGTGAGCATGTCGTTACCCCCTGTGCGTCGGGCCCGTGGTCAGCGGGCCGCCTGTGCTGAGCGTAATGATCCCTCCGGCGACCGCAAGAGCCCCCCGCGTCACAGCACCGCTACAACGCCAGGGCCGCCGCCCCGGACTGCAGGAGCGTCAGCAGGGCCGCCGCGGGCG
Organism: Streptomyces sp. NPDC089919; assembly: GCF_040684615.1. Taxonomy (NCBI): domain Bacteria; kingdom Bacillati; phylum Actinomycetota; class Actinomycetes; order Kitasatosporales; family Streptomycetaceae; genus Streptomyces; species Streptomyces sp. NPDC089919. The sequence continues at coordinate 14,639 of NZ_JBFBGK010000100.1, read as the reverse complement.
GTGACGGGTCCAGCCCGCGCGGTGTGGCCGCGAACACCCGGCGGCAGGGCAGGTCCTCGGCGGACACCGGCACCAGCACCAGGTCCGGCCGGACCGCCCCGGCGGCCAGCGCGGGCAGCACCGTGATCCCCAGACCGGCCGCCACGAAGCCCTGCTTGGCGGTCCAGTCGTTGACCCGGAAGGCAACCCGGGGCCGGAAGCCGGCCGCCAACGCCGGTGCCATCAGAGTCTGTTCGGGTCGTACGTCGCCCTCGATCCAGTCCTCCTCCGCCAGTTCGGCCAGTCGCAGCGGCTCCCGCCGGCCGGCGAGGCGGTGCCCCCGGGGCAGCGCCACGTACATCGGCTCCGCCAGCAGCGGGTGCAACTCCGGTCCGTCCAGGGGCCGTCCGGCCGGTGTGCTCACCACGGCGATGTCCAGCCGCCCCTCGGCCAGCAGGGTGAGGTGGCGGGCCGTGGGGCCCTCCGCGTGCTCGACCGCGACGCCCGGGTGCCGCTCGCGGAACGCGGCCACCGCCCGCGGCACGAGCGTCACGTCCGCCGCGGCGAAGGCCCCCACCCGCAGGGTGCCGCCGCCCAGCGAGCGCAGCGCGCCCAGCTCGGCCCGGGCCGCCTTCAGCCGGTCCCGGACGGCCTCCGCGTGCGGCAGCAGCACCCGGCCCGCCTCGGTGAGCCGCACCCCGCGCGGCAGCCGGTCGAAGAGCGGCGCGCCCCACTCGTCCTCCAGGGCCTGGACCTGCCGGGAGACGGCCGACTGCGTGTACCCCAGCGAGGCGGCGGCCGCCGTGAAGGAGCCGGCCCGGGCCACGCGCAGGAAGACCTCGTACCGTCCATGCGGTTCTGACATGGCAGCCATGCTAGACATTCGCTTGTCGCATGCCTGGCCCGCCCCTAGCGTCGGGGGCATGGAAAAGATCGCCTTTCTCGGCCTCGGCAGCATGGGCCTCCCGATGGCCCGTCACCTCCTGTCCGCCGGCTACCCGTTGACCGTCTGGAACCGTACGGCCGGCAAGGCCGCGCCGCTGGCCGGGGCGGGTGCGGCGGTGGCCGCGACGCCCGCCGAGGCGGTCCGGGACGCGGACCTCGTCATCACGATGCTGGCCGACCCGGCGGCCGCGCTGGCCGTCGCCGATGCGCTGGTGCCGGCGCTGCGGCCGGGGGTCCACTGGATCGACACCTCGACCGTCGGCCCCGACACGGTCCGCGAGCTCGCCGGCCGGCTGCCGGAAGGGGTCACCCTCACCGACGCGCCCGTCATGGGCAGCGTGGACCGGGCCGCCACCGGCGACCTGTGGGTGCTGGCGGGCGGGCCCCGCCCCGAGCCGGTCGCGACCGTGCTGGCCCGGCTCGGGCAGGTCACCGACTGCGGACCGGACACGGGTGCGGGCGCCGCGCTGAAGCTGGTGCTGATCAACGCGGTCATCGGCGGGGTCGCCCTGACCGTCGAGGCCCTGCGGCTGGGCCGGGCCCTCGGCCTGCCCGAGGACCTGGTGCGCACCGAGCTCGGCAAGGGCCCGTTGGCCGGGGCCCTGGCCCGCACCTTCGCCGAAGGCGCCCACTTCCCGGTCGAACTGGCCGCCAAGGACGTCTCCCTGGCCACCGCCACCGCCCCGCTCCCCATCCTGGACGCGGTCCGCGCGGAGCTGCTGGCCCGCCCGGACCTGAGCCGCCGAGACCTGTCGGCGCTGCGGGGCTGAGGGCGAGGGGCCCCACACACCACGGACGGCCCCGAAGCCCCGCAGTGGGGCCCCACACACCACGAACGGCCGGGCCGCCCTCAGTGCGCCAAGGCCTTCACCAAGGCGACGGCCGTGCCGATGGCCGCGTCGAGGGCGCCGCCCAGGAGGGCTGCCGCGGCCGAGCCGCCCATCCGCAGGCCTCCGAAGCAGCCCCACGCGAACAGGCCCGCCACGTTCACCCAGGCCGCCGTCAGCAGCGCGGCGTGCAGCGTCATCAGCCCCAGCCCGGCCGCGCCGACCAGCAGCAGCGGCCCCGCCGCGGACAGCAGCAGCGGGCTGCTGACGTACAGCATCCGGCGCAGCTCCCGGGCGGAGGTCCGGCCGCCGGAGACCACCCGGTGGGCCTGTTCGTCGGCGACCAGGCTGGCCAGCCAGAGGCCGACGGAGGTCGCCCCGACCGCCGCGGCGGCCCCCGGGGCGTCGGCGTGCGCCGCGTAGGCCAGGCCGATCACCACCGAGATCATCGTGATGGTCGCGTACAGCCGCTCCTTGAGGCGGGCCGCGGCGAGCTGCGGTTCGGGTACGGGCCCCTGGTGCGCCATGCGCCACACGTTAGGGCGGCCGCGCCCCGGGGCCGGGTACCGCCGCGCGCGGCTCAGTCGTCCGCCGGACCGCCGTGCAGCAGGGTCAGGAAGTCGCGGAAGGCGCCCGGCATGTCGACCGAGGCCGGGTCCAGCAGCCACTGGTACTGGAGGCCGTCCATCACGGCCGTCAGCAGCGGGGCGGCCCGCTCGGGGGTGAGCCCCGACGGCAGCCGGGGCCCGTACTCGGCGCGCAGCACCGCGGCCATCTCGGCCCGCACCTGCCCGTAGCGGTGGGTGAAGAACTCCCGCGCCGGGTGCTCGTCGGTGACCGACTCGCCCAGCAGCGCCGAGAAGGTCTGCACGATCCCCGGCCGCATCGCGTTGTACTCCACCAGCGAGGCGAGCAGGTCCAGCCGCCAGCTCTGCCCGTCCCGCGCGCCGCCCCCGGTGTCCCACCGGTCGCGCTCCTCCAGGACGGCGACCAGCAGCGCCTCCTTGGACGGGAAGTAGTGCAGCACGCCCTGCTGGGTGAGGCCCACCCGCTCGGCCACCGCCCCCAGCGACGCGCCCCGGAAGCCGCGCTCGGCGATCACCTCGACGGCCGCCTGCAGGATCTCCCCGCGCCGCTCCTCGCTCCTGGCCCTGGCCATGGCCCCCGCCACCCCTTTCCGTAGTCCGTCCCGGAGACCGTACGCCATCGGCCCACCGGGAAAAGATGTCACGAAAAGGTTACGTCACCTACCGACCAACAGGTAGGTGGGTGCACGATGGGGCCAGCCCACCAGACTTTCAACGAGGAGGTACGGCCCGTGGCCCGCACGCCCGACACCCAGGCCGACCAGGCACGCGCGGACGCCGTAGAGGCGGCGCTCGGCAAGCTCGATCTCGACACCAAGGCCCGCCTGCTGGCCGGCAAGGACATGTGGTCCCTGCCCGCCCTCCCCGAGATCGGGCTGGCCTCCGTCGTGATGTCCGACGGCCCCGTCGGCGTCCGGGGCGTCCGCTGGACGGCCGACGACCCCTCGGTCGCGCTGCCCTCGCCCACCGCCCTGGCCGCCGCCTGGGACCCGGAGCTGGCCCGCCGGGCCGGCCGGCTGCTCGCCCAGGAGGCCCGCCGCAAGGGCGTGCACGTCCTGCTCGCCCCCACCGTCAACCTGCACCGCAGCCCGCTCGGCGGCCGGCACTTCGAGTGCTACTCCGAGGACCCGTACCTGACCGGCGAGATCGCGAGCGGCTACGTCAACGGCGTCCAGGAGGGCGGGGTCGCCACCACCGTCAAGCACTTCGTCGGCAACGACGCGGAGACAGACCGCTTCACCGTCGACAACCTCATCGCCCCCCGGCCGCTGCGCGAGCTGTACCTGGCCCCCTTCGAGGCCGTGGTCGAGAACGCCCACCCCTGGGGCATCATGACCGCCTACAACAAGATCAACGGCACGACCATGACCGAGCACCGCTACCTGGTGAACGAGGTCCTGCGCGGCGAGTGGGGCTTCGACGGCTTCAACGTCTCGGACTGGATGGCCGCCCGCTCCACCACCGGCGACATCGCCGGCGGCATGGACGTGGCCATGCCCGGCCCCCAGACCGTCTACGGACCCGCCCTCGCCGCGGCCGTCCGGGCCGGCGAGGCCGCCGAGGCCGACGTCGACGCCGCGGTGCGCAACGTCCTGCGGCTGGCCGCCCGGGTCGGCGCTCTGGAAGGCGCCCCGCCGGTGGTCGCCGACCCGCCCGCCGGCATCGACGGCCAGGCGCTGGCCCGCGAACTGGCCCGCCGCGGCTTCGTCCTGGTCCGCAACGAGCCGGACGCCGCGGGCGCCCCGGTCCTGCCGCTGGCCGCCGGCGGCACCGTCGCCCTGCTCGGCGCCGCCGCCCGCGACGCCCGGATCCTGGGCGGCGGCTCGGCCACCGTCTTCCCCGAGCGGGTCCTCTCCCCGCTCGACGGGCTGACCGCCGCACTGCCGGAGGGCGCCCTGACCTTCGTGGTCGGCGCCGACCCCAGCGACGAACTCACCCCCGCCGACCAGGGCTTCACCCTGCGCGCCATCTGCCGGGACGCGGCCGGCGCGGTCCTGGGCGAGGGCAGCCTGCCCAGCGGCCAGGTCCAGTGGATCGGCGACGACCTGCCCGCCGGGGTCGGCTACGACACCCTCGCCACCGTCGAGGTCACCGGCACCTTCGTGCCCCGCGAGAGCGGCGAGCACGCCTTCGGCACCCGGGGCCTGGGCGCCTTCGAGCTCACCGTCGACGGCGTCCCGCTCTGGTCCGGCGTCCAGGGGATCGGCGCGGAGGCCGACCCCTTCGAGGCCTTCTTCGGCGCCCCCAGCGAGCGCGGCCGGGTCACCCTCACCGCGGGCGAGCCGGTCACCGTCTCGCTGCTCTACACCGCGCCGGACCTGTCGGCGGCCCCGCTCAAGGCGCTGATGTTCTCCTTCCTGCACCTCGGGCCGCAGCAGGACCCCGACCTGCTGATCGCCGAGGCGGCCGAGGCCGCCCGGGCCGCCGACACGGCGGTCGTGGTGGTCGCCACCACCGAGCGGGTCGAGTCCGAGGGCTTCGACCGCACCGACCTGCGGCTGCCCGGCCGCCAGGACGACCTGGTCCGCGCGGTGGCCGCGGCCAACCCGCGCACCGTCGTGGTGGTCAACGCCGGCTCCCCGGTCGAACTGCCCTGGCGCGAGGAGGTGGCCGCGGTGCTGCTCGGCTGGTTCCCGGGCCAGGAGGGCGGCGCGGCCCTGGCCGACGTGCTGCTCGGCGCCGCCGAGCCCGGCGGCCGGCTACCCACCACCTGGCCGGCGGCCCTGGCCGACGCGCCGGTCACCGAGGTGGCCCCCACCGACGGCGTCCTGAGCTACGACGAGGGCGTCTTCATCGGCTACCGCGCCTGGGAGCGGGCCGGCACCGCGCCGGCGTACTGCTTCGGCCACGGCCTCGGCTACACGGACTGGACGTACGAGTCCCTGGAGGCCGCGCCCGGCACCGCCCGGGTCCGGCTGCGCAACACCGGCGACCGGCCCGGCCGCGAGGTCGTGCAGGTCTACCTCGCCCCCGCCGGGGACCCGGCGGGCCGGCCGGCCCGCTGGCTGGCGGCCTTCGCCGGGGTCGAGGCGGGCCCCGGCGAGAGCGTCGAGGTCGAGATCGGGCTGCCGGCCCGGGCCTTCGAGATCTGGGACGAGACCGCGGGCGGCTGGACGCAGGTGCCCGGCGGCTACCGGGTGCAGGTCGGGCGCTCGGTGGCCGACATCCGGCTGAGCGCGGCGCTGGAGGTCTGACCTCGACGCGACACCCCCGAGAACCGGAGCCGGGGGGCGGGTCCTGACACCCGCCCCCCGGCCCCCGTACGTCCGGCCTCACCTACGGCTCAGCCCGACGGCGGTCTGGCCGCGGTCACCTGACGGTGGGCCAGTTCGGCCAGTCGGGCCTGGCCGTCCTTGCCCGGGTGGAACCAGTCCCAGCGGCTCAACTGCGTGGCGGTGAAGGGGTACCGGAAGACCGCGCCGCCGTCGTACCGGCACAGCGGGTCCTTGCCGCACACGTCCTTCAGCACCCGGTTGTACGCCTCCACCCGGGTGCGCACCGCCTGACGGCGCGTCACCGCCGGGGTGTCCAGGGCCTCCGGGTCCGCCAGCATCGAGGGGCAGACGCCCAGCTTCCAGATCTGCCGGCCCAGCGGGCTGCCCCGGCCCTGCTCCCACAGGCGCAGCAGGTCCGGCACGCTGGAGACGTACACCTGGGTCCGCGGCAGCGTGCTGCGCAGTTCCTTGAGGGCGCGCTCGAAGTCCGCGCGGAAGGCCGCGACCGGGGTCATGGCGCGGGCGCTGGCCCGGCAGGCGTCGTTGGAGCCCGCCATCACGGTCACCAGTTCCGGCCGCCGCTCGACGGCCGCCTCCATCTGGCCGGGCAGGTCGGCCATCCGGGCGCCGGTGCGGGCGAAGTTCCAACTGCTGCCGGCGGCCTTGGCGTCGCCCAGCAGTCGGCTGGCGAGGGAGTGCACGGCCGGGTCGTTGCCGGTCGCCCAGGAGGCCTCCGGACAGTCCGCCAGGACCGAACAGGCGTCGAAACCACGGGTGATGGAGTCACCCACAGCGGCGATGGAGGAAGGATTCGCCTTCCACTGGGGAGTGGTTTTCCGCTCCGGCCGCGTGGCGGACTGGCCGCCCCGGCCGCTGCCGTCGCCGCCGTCCCCGGCCGAGCACCCGGAGACCGCCCCGACCAGCACGAGCAGGCCCGCGGCGGCCCCCGCGAGGGCCGTCCGGCCCGGCCGGTGCCTCGTCGTGTTCCCCATGGCCAGGTCCCCTCCCGTGCCGCCGGGTCGTCACCCGGGGCGTCCTGCTGAGTGAAAGCTCGGTGTTTCCGGTCCTTTGGACCGACCGTACGTCACACCTGGGGGCCCGGCGCACGGTAGCTTTTCCCCGTGGCGATTCAGCCGCACATTCCCAGTGGCGCAATGTCAGATCTATTCCGGTACATTACATCACGTCACATACTGTCCGTTTTCAGGAGATTCACTCCCGATGTCGTTTACCATGGGTGACCTCGGGAGCGGCACTGGTACGGGGCCGCCGGGGAAGGCGAACCTCGTCCCACACTGGAGGTCCCGGTGACGACACGTGGAGTCCTGTACGTGCACTCCGCACCGCGCGCGCTCTGCCCGCACGTGGAATGGGCGGTTGCGGGCGTGCTCGGAGTGCGGGTGAACCTCGACTGGATCAGACAGCCCGCCTCACCGGGCACCTGGCGCGCCGAGTTCTCCTGGCAGGCCGAGGCGGGTACGGCCTCCCGGCTCGCCTCCGCCCTGCGCGGCTGGCACATGCTGCGCTTCGAGGTCACCGCCGAGCCCTGCGCCACCGCCGAGGGCGAGCGCTACAGCTCCACCCCCGAACTGGGCATCTTCCACGCCGTCACCGGACTGCACGGCGACATCCTGATCCCCGAGGACCGGCTGCGCGCGGCCCTGGCCCGGGCCGCCGGCGGCGAGACCGACCTGGAGGCGGAGATCACCCGGCTGCTCGGCAAGCCCTGGGACGACGAGCTCGAGCCCTTCCGGTACGCGGGCGAGGGCGCCCCGGTCCGCTGGCTCCACCAGGTCGTCTGAGCCGCGCCACCCACGACGCAGCAGGGCCCGCCCGGTCGGAACCGGGCGGGCCCTGCTGCGTGGTACGCGTCGGATCAGACGGAGCGGAACGCCAGCGTGACGTTGTGGCCGCCGAAGCCGAAGGAGTTGTTGATCGCGACGATCTCGCCGTCGGGGAGCTTGCGCGGCTCGTCGCGGACGATGTCCGCCTCGATGTCGTCGTCGAGCTCGTCGACGTTGATCGTCGGCGGGGCCAGCCGGTTGTACAGGGCCAGCACGGTCGCGACGGTCTCGATGCCGCCGGCGCCGCCCAGCAGGTGACCGGTCATCGACTTGGTGGCGGAGATGGCCACGTGGTCGAGGTCGTCGCCGAGGACCTTGCGCAGGGCCTTCAGCTCCGCGGTGTCGCCCTGCGGGGTGGAGGTGGCGTGCGCGTTGAGGTGCACGACCTCGGAGGGCTTCAGGCCGGTGTTGTCGAGCAGGTTCTGCACCGCGGCGGCGACGCCCCGGCCGGTCGGCTCGGGCTGCGCGATGTGGTGGCTGTCGGCCGACAGGCCCTGGCCCAGCACCTCGCAGTAGACGCGGGCACCGCGCGCGGCGGCGTGCTCGGCGGACTCGAGGACCACGACGCCCGCGCCCTCGCCGAGGACGAAGCCGTCCCGGCCCTTGTCGTACGGGCGGGAGGCCTTCTCGGGCTCGTCGTTGTTCTTCGACATCGCCATCATGTTGGCGAAGGCCGCGATGGGCAGCGGGTGGATGGCCGCCTCGGTGCCGCCGGCCACGACCACGTCGGCCCGGCCGGTACGGATCATCTCGACGGCGTAGCCGATCGCCTCGGCGCCGGACGCGCAGGCGCTGACCGGGGTGTGCACGCCCGCCTGGGCGTTCACCTCCAGGCCGACGTTCGCGGACGGGCCGTTCGGCATGAGCATGGGGACGGTGTGCGGGGAGACCCGGCGCACGCCCTTGTCCTTGAGGACGTCGTACTGGTCCAGCAGGGTGGTCACGCCGCCGATGCCGGAGGCGATGACGGTGCCCAGGCGCTCGGGCGCGATGGCCGCGTCCTCGCCCGCCGGGGCGGTGTAGCCGGCGTCGGCCCAGGCCTCGCGGGCCGCGATCACCGCGAACTGCGCGGAGCGGTCCAGCTTGCGGGCCAGCGGGCGGGGGAGCACCTCGCTCGGGTCGACGGCGACCGGAGCGGCGATGCGGACCGGGAGGTCGGCAAAGCGCTCGCCCTCCAGGGGCTTGACCCCGGAACGGCCGGCGAGCAGGCCTTCCCAGGTCGACGCGCTGTCGCCACCCAGCGGAGTGGTGGCGCCGATACCGGTGACGACCACGGTGCGATTGGTCGGGCTCACAGGAATTCTTTCTCCACGTGTAAGAGGGTGCTGAATTGTCACGGCGCCACCGCCGGGTGGCGACAAGCGCAGGTCGATCAGGCCTGGTGCTTCAGGATGTAGTCCGCGGCGTCGCCGACGGTCTTCAGGTTCTTGACGTCCTCGTCCGGGATCTTGACGTCGAAGCGCTCTTCGGCGGCCACGACGACCTCGACCATGGACAGCGAGTCGACGTCCAGGTCGTCGGTGAAGGACTTGTCGAGCTGGACGTCCTCGGTCGGGATGCCCGCGATCTCGTTGACGATGTCGGCGAGACCCTCGACGATCTCTTCCTGGGTGAAGGCCATTTGGCGCTCCTTCGATAGCTGTGTGAGTGGTGGTGTGGCGGGTGTCCGGGGGACCCGGAGTGCCTAGGGGAGAGTAACGACCGTCGCGGCGTAGACCAGACCCGCCCCGAAGCCGATGACGAGCGCGGTGTCGCCGCTCTTCGCCGCTCCGGTCGCCAGGAGCCGCTCCATGGCGAGCGGGATCGAGGCGGCCGAGGTGTTGCCGGTGGTTTCGATGTCACGGGCGACCGTGACGTGCTCCGGCAGCTTCAAAGTCTTCACCATCGAGTCGATGATCCGCATGTTTGCCTGGTGCGGGATGAAGACGTCCAGGTCGTCGGCCGAGATGCCGGCCGCGTCCAGGGCCTGCTGGGCGACCTTGGCCATCTCGAAGACGGCCCAGCGGAAGACCGCCTGGCCCTCCTGCGTGATGGCCGGAAAACGGTCGCCGCTCTGGTACTTGTCCCAGGGCACGGTCTGCTTGATGGTCTCGGACTTGTCGCCCTCGGAGCCCCACACCGTCGGACCGATCGCCGGTTCCTCGGAGGGACCGACCACCACGGCTCCCGCACCGTCGCCGAAGAGGAAGGCCGTCGCGCGGTCCTCCAGGTCGGTCAGGTCCGAGAGCCGCTCCACGCCGATGACCAGTACGTACTGCGCGGAACCCTCGACGACCAGGCCCTTGGCCAGGGTCAGGCCGTAGCCGAAGCCGGCGCAGCCGGCGGAGATGTCGAACGCGGCCGGCTTGACTGCGCCGATCCGGTCGGCGATCTCCGTCGCCACCGCGGGGGTCTGCTTGAAGTGCGAGACGGTCGACACGATCACGGCGCCGATCTGCTCCGCGGAGACACCGGCGTCGGCCAGGGCCTTGCCGGAGGCCTCCACGGACATGGCCGCGACGGTCTCCTCCGGCGAGGCCCAGTGGCGGGTCGCGATGCCGGAGCGGGAACGGATCCACTCGTCGGACGAGTCGATCGTCTCGAGGATCACCTCATTGGGCACGACCCGGGTCGGACGGTAGCCGCCGACCCCGAGGATGCGGGCGTACGGGGAGCCCTTGGCAGGCTTGATCTTCGACATGCGGTGGGGGCTCCTTCTCTCAGGCCGTCTGCTCGGCCGCGTGCTCGGCGACGAACTCGGCGGCCTTCTCCAGGTCGTCCGGGGTCTTCAGCGCCAGCGTGGCCACGCCCGGCAGGGCGCGCTTGGCCAGACCCGTCAGCGTGCCGCCGGGGCAGACCTCGAGCAGGCCGGTGACCCCGAGCTTGCCGAAGGTCTCCATGCAGAGGTCCCAGCGGACCGGGTTGGCGACCTGGCCGACCAGCCGGGCGACGACGTCGGCGCCCGTGGTCACGACCTGGCCGTCCTTGTTCGACACGTACGCGAGCGCCGGGTCCGCCGGGGCCAGGCCCTCGGCCGCCGCCGCCAGCTTCGCCACCGCGGGCTGCATGTGGTGCGTGTGGAAGGCCCCCGCGACCTTGAGGGGGACGACCTTGCGGGTGCCCTCGGGCTTGTCCTCCACGAGGGCGGCGATCTGCTCGGCGGTGCCGGCGGCCACGATCTGGCCCGCGCCGTTGATGTTCGCCGGGGTCAGACCCAGCTTCTCCAGGTGCGGGAGGACGACCTCCGGCTCGCCGCCGAGGAGCGCGGCCATGCCGGTCTCGGTGACGGCCGCGGCCTCGGCCATGGCCAGGCCGCGGGTGCGGACCAGGCGCAGCGCCGCGGTGTCGTCCAGGACACCGGCGTACGCGGCCGCGGTGATCTCGCCGACGCTGTGGCCGGCGACGGCGCCGGGGGTGACGGCCCCCAGCGCGGAAGCGGAGAGCAGGCCGGCCGCCACGAGCAGCGGCTGGGCCACGGCCGTGTCGCGGATCTCGTCCGCGTCGGCCTTCGTGCCGTAGTGCGCGAGGTCCAGATCGATGGCCTCGGACCAGGCGGCGAGCCGGTCGGCGGCGCCGGGAAGGTCGAGCCAGGGGGTCAGGAAGCCGGGCGTCTGAGCGCCTTGGCCGGGAGCGACGAGTACGAGCACTCTCACACTCTCTCTTGTCGGCGGTCTCCCCCGCCCGTGGGGACAGGGACGAAGAACCGGTGGGCTAATTGTTGATGTCCAACAAAAGGCTAGGACTGCGTGTCGCCATCGGCCAGACGCCCGAGGATCAGCGCGATCCGCAGGGTGAACGCGGAACGCACATCCGAAGGCGACCAACCGGTGACGTCGGTCACACGTCGTAGCCGGTAGCGCACGGTGTTCGGGTGTACGAAGAGCATCCGTGCAGCTCCCTCAAGACTGCTCGCCTGCTCCAGATAGACGCTCAAGGTTTCCAGGAGCGCCGAGCCGGCTTCCTCCAGCGGTCTGTAGATCTCCTCCACCAGCTGCTCGCGCGCGGCGGGGTCTCCGGCGATCGCGCGCTCCGGCAGCAGATCGTCCGCCAGCACCGGGCGGGGGGCGTCCTGCCAGGCCGAGCAGGCCTTGAGGCCGGCCGCCGCGGCCTGCGCGGAGCGGGTGGCCGCCAGCAGGTCCGGCACCACCGGCCCGGCCACCACCGGACCGGCCGCGAACGGCCCGATCAGCGCCTTGGCCACCTGGACCGGGTTGTCGCTGCCACCCGCGATGACCACCAGCCGGTCGCCCAGCACACCCGTCAGGACCTGCACCTTCGCCTGCCGGGAGGCCCGCCGGATGGCCTCGACGGTCAGCTCGCTGTCCCCGTCGGGGGCGGTGCCCAGCACCACGCAGACGTGGTCCGGGGAGTTCCAGCCCAGGGCCGCGGCCCGGGAGAGCGCGCCCTCGTCGGCCTCGCCCGAGAGCACCGCGTTGACCACCAGGGACTCCAGGCGGGCGTCCCAGGCGCCACGGGCCTCCGCGGCCTGCGCGTACACCTGCGCGGTGGCGAAGGCGATCTCCCGCGCGTACACCAGCAGCGCCTCGCGCAGGATCGACTCGTCGCCCGGGGCCGCGACCTCCTCGATCGCGGCCTCCATGACCTCGATCGTCGTACGGACCATCTCCACGGTCTGGCGCAGGGTGATGGCCCTGGTCAGCTCGCGGGGGGCGGTGCCGAAGACGTCGGTGGAGATGGCCTGGGGGGTCTCCGGGTGCCGGAACCACTCGGTGAAGGCCGCGATGCCGGCCTGGGCGACCAGGCCGATCCACGACCGGTTCTCCGGCGGCATCGCCCGGTACCAGGGCAGCGCCTCGTCCATGCGCGCGATGGCGTTGGCGGCGAGACGTCCGGAGGACTTCTCCAGCCGTCGCAGTGTCGCGGCATGCGGGTGGTCGGGGTGCGCGGGGAGATGCTCACGATCGGGTTCTGGCACGGGACAAGACTGCCTTATCCGGGCGCCCCTCCGGAGCCCCGGGGTCTACCGTGGCCCCCATGATTGATGTGCGGCGCGGTGCGGACCGGTATCCGGGCGGGGACGCGGAGGCCGGTATCGGCACCCGGCACGCCTTCTCCTTCGGGAGCTTCTACGATCCGGACAATCTTCGCTTCGGGGCGGTCCTGGCGTGCAACGAGGAGAGCCTGGCGCCCGGCGCCGGTTTCGAGGAGCACCCGCACAGCCACACCGAGATCGTCACCTGGGTCACCGAGGGCGTGCTCACGCACCGTGACAGCACCGGGCACGCCACGGAGGTCCGGGCCGGGGACGTCCAGCGGCTCGGCTCCGGCGCCGGCGTACGGCACGTCGAGCGCAACGACGGCGAGGCTCCGCTGCGTTTCGTGCAGATGTGGCTCGCCCCTGTGGAGCCGGGCGGGGATCCCTCGTACGAGATCGTCCGCGGGATCGCGGACAGCACGCCCTACGCGGTCCCGGCGGCCGGCGCGGTGCTGCACGTGCGCCGGCTCGCCGCCGGCGGGCGGACGGCGGTGCCGGCCGCCCCGCGGGTGTACGTCCACGTGGTCCGCGGGGAGCACGCGCTCGGCGGGGCGGTGCTCGGCCCCGGGGACTCGGCCCGGATCACCGGGCCGGCCGAGCTGGAGCTCGCCGCCCGGACCCCGGGGGAGCTGCTGATGTGGGAACTCGCCTAGCGGGCCGCCGGCTTGAGGGTCCGTCAGCGGACTCCGTCAGCGGACTCCGTCAGCGGAGTTCGGCGAGGACCGCGTCCGTGAAGGGCGGCCAGGCCTCGACGGCCCAGGGGCCGAAGGCGCGGTCGGCCAGGGCCACGCAGGCCGCCCGGGCGTCCGGGTCGACCCACAGGAAGGTGCCGGCCTGGCCGAAGTGGCCGAAGGTCCGCGGCGAGGAGGAGGCGCCCGTCCAGTGCGGGGACTTGCCGTCCCGGATCTCCACGCCCAGCCCCCAGTCGTTGGGCGACTGGTGGCCGTAGCCCGGCAGGACGCCCTTGAGGCCCGGGTACGCCACCGAGGTCGCCTCGGCGACCGTCCGCGGGTCGAGCAGCCGGGGCGCCTGCAGCTCGGCGGCGAAGCGCACCAGGTCCGCCACGGTCGAGACGCCGTCCTTGGCGGGGGAGCCTTCCAGGGTGGTGGCGGTCATCCCCAGCGGCTCCAGCACCGCCTGGTGCAGGTACTCGGCGAAGGGGATGTCGGTGGCCTTGGCGATGTGGTCGCCCAGCGCCTCGAAGCCGGCGTTGGAGTACAGCCGCCGCTCCCCGGGCGGGGCCATCACCCGGTGCTCGTCGAAGGCGAGCCCGCTGGTGTGCGCGAGCAGGTGCCGGACCGTGGCACCCTCGGGACCGGCCGGTTCGTCCAGCTCGATCGCGCCTTCCTCGTACGCGACCAGGGCGGCGTACGCGGTCAGCGGCTTGGTGACGGAGGCCAGCGGGAAGCGGTGGTCCACCGGGCCGTGGGTACCGGCGACGGTGCCGTCCGCCCGGACGACCGCCGCGGCGGCGGTGGGCACGGGCCAGGTCTCGATGATGCGCAGGCTCTCCATGCCGTCGAGCCTACTTGCTTGGAGTGCACTCCAAGTCTTTAGCGTGGGGACCATGAACCTGACCGAGACCCGGTACACGATCAGCGAGGTGGCGGAGCGCACCGGACTGACCGCGCACACCCTGCGCTGGTACGAGCGCATCGGGCTGATGCCGCACGTGGACCGGTCCCACTCCGGACAGCGCCGCTTCAGCGACAAGGACCTCGACTGGCTCGCCTTCGTCGGCAAGCTGCGCGCCACCGGCATGGCCGTGGCGGACATGGTCCGGTACGCGGAGCTGGTCCGCGAGGGCGCGCACACCGTCGACGAGCGGCGGGAGCTGCTGGAGCGGACCCGCCGCGAGGTGGCGGCCCGGATCGACGAGCTGACGGACGCGCTGGCGGTTCTCGACTACAAGATCGGCATCTACGGCGGGAAGGCACGGCCATGACGGAGCGGCAGAGCAGGATCGGCACGGCGGAACTCGGCACCGGCGGCCCGGTGGTCGGTGTCCAGGGCCTGGGCTGCATGGGCATGAGCGAGTTCTACGGCGACACCGACGAGGCGGCGGCGCGGGACACCCTGGAGGCGGCGCTCGAGGCCGGTGTCACCCTCTTCGACACCGCCGACATCTACGGCCGCGGGGCCAACGAGGAGTTCCTGGCCCCGTTCGTGGCCGCGCACCGCGACGAGATCGTGCTCGCGACCAAGTTCGCCGTCGAGCGCACCGACGACCCGCGGTACCGGGGCGTCCGCAACGACCGGACGTACAT
>NZ_JBFBGK010000099.1:0-31452 GCF_040684615.1 Streptomyces sp. NPDC089919 | reverse complement strand
GCTGCCCCCAAACCCCCGCGCCTCAAACTCCCCCAGACTCCGTCCGGGGGGACCCCCAGGCGGGGCTGGAGTTGCCCCAGGCGAGGCTGGATTTGCCCCCGGCGGGGCTGGAATTGCCCCCGGCGGGGCTGGAATTGCAGGGGCGGCAGCGCCTTCGGGAGCGGCGCCCCGAGGGGCAGAGGGCACCCCCAGCGGGGGTGGCAGGACCCCCGGGGGGAAGGTGGCGGCGGCGGTGGCTGCGAGGTCCAGGGCGCCTCGGTAGTCTTCGGCGGCTCCTTTGAGGGCTACTCGGCGGGCGATCATCTCGGCGGCGCCCAGGGCCGGTTCGGCTTCCGCCAGGACGCGTTCGGCGTCGGTGAAGCGGCGCATGCCCCAGCTCAGGGCGTACGCGTGGAGTACGGCGTGGCGGGCGCGGTCCCCCTCGCCCATGGGGAGGGCGGCACAGTCGGCCAGGACCGCCTCGGCCTCCCCGTACCGCTCGGCCCAGATCAGGGCCGCCGCCAGCAGGAGGGCCGCCGAGATCCCCGCCCCCGCCTCGCGGGCCGCCGCGGCGAGCCGGACGGTGGCCGGGCCGTCGTGGGCGGCCCAGGCGCGCCGGGCGCCGGCCAGCAGCCCGGGGCCGCCCAGCACCCGGGCCAGCGCCCGCCGGTGCCGGCGGGCCCGGGTCCGGGGGCAGCGGTCCCGCAGCACCTCGGCGTAGAGCGGGTGCGCACACCGCAGGTACGGTTCGACGGTCACCAGCCCGGCCGCCTCGGCCGCCTCCAGCCCCACCGGGTCGACCAGTTCGGCCAGGGCCCCGGCCGCCACCGGTTCGGCGAAGGCGATGACCTCCAGCAGCTCCCGCAGCGGGCCCGTGCGCGTCTGGACGTACTCGACCACGCGGGCCGGCAGCTCCTCGCCGCTCAGGGCGAGTTCGCGCAGGAAGAGCGGGTGCCCGCGGGAGCGTTCGTACCAGCGGCGGGCGGCCCGCCGGTCCACCCCGCGGCGGGCGAGCAGCGCCTCGGTCTCCTCCCGGCTGAAGGGGGCGAGGTCGATGCGGTCGGCGAGCCGGTCCTCCCACAACCGCCGCAGCCCCGGCGGCAGTTCCCCGGCGGCCAGCAGGCCCAGCCGCCCCTCGCGGACCAGCCGCCGCGCCAGTGCGGTGGAGAGCGGGTCCATCAGGTGCACGTCGTCCACACAGAGCACCGGCACCCGCCCGGCCCCCACCCCCGTCGCCTCCTCCAACAGGACCTCCGCCGCCCAGCGCAGGAGGTTCAGGGCGCCGCGCTCGGGGACGAGGACGGGGAGGAGGGGGCTGAGGGCGCCGAGGGGGGTGCTGCGGGTCTCTTCGGAGGCGTCGGCGACGAGGACCGTGCGGCCGGTGCGTTCGAGGGCGTGCCGGGCCTCGGCCAGCAGCCAGGACTTGCCGCTCCCGGGCGGGCCGGCCAGGAGCACCCCGGTCGCGCCCCGGCCCTCTCCGAGGGCCCGCGCCACCCGCTCCAGCTCCGCCGCACGGCCGTGGAACGGCCAGGGGTTCGCCATGGGGTGGATGGTAGGGCCGCCCGGCGGCCGGCCGGACCCCGCTCGATCGAGAGTGGCTTGTTCCAGGCCGGGGCCTCGGGCCCGCCACTCCCCGGACGGTGGACCCGGCCGCCCGCCGGGCCGCTACACCCCGAAGAGTTCGACGACCCGCCGGACCGCGGCGGCGACCGGGACGCCCAGCTCGCCCACGAGCTGGGCGATGCCGGAGACCGCGCCGAGGGCGCGCCGGAAGGCGCCCGGGTCGGCGGGCTCGCCGCTGAGGGTGTCCAGGGACTCGTCGAGGACCTGCCGGTCGTCCGGGCGGACCCGGGTGCGCAACTCGGCGATCAGGGCGAGCAGTTCCTCGAGCGCGGCCTGCGCGGCGGGCCCGGTGTCCCGGGGGGCGTTGTACTGGTGGCCGATCTTGCCGATGTTGTCCCGGCCGTAGACGTTGATGTTGTCGCCGACCTGGCCGTAGTAGTTGTCGCCGCCGGTCATTGGCTGTTGCCCACCTTCCCGGTGTTGTTCCGGCCGAAGACGTTGATGTTGTCCCCGACCTGCCCGTAGTAGTTGGTGACCGTCTGCCTGAAGGACATGTGGGGGTCGTCGATGGCCGCCATGATCTTGCGGACCAGCTCGTGGACCAGCGCCTGCTCGGTGGTGACCAGGGCGGTGCGCGGGGTCCCGGCCGTCTCGATGACCAGGGCGTAGTACGTGCGCCGCAGCACGACCGACAGGAGTTGCAGGAGGAAGAGCACGCCGAGCGCGGCGAAGGTGATCGTGACCCCGCGCAGGTACTGCTCGCGTTCGGAGTCGCCGAGGTCCGCCTGGCGCAGGGCGGTGGCGGCGCCGACGGCGAGGGCGGCGGCCACGAAGAGGGACTTGCCGAAGCGGGCGGCGGCCTTCTTGCGGTCCGGTTCGACGCGGACGGTGGTGGCCCGGGCGATGTTGTTGAGCGGGTAGGCCTCGGCCCCGATCCACAGGACCCGGCGGCTGACGGAGATCTCGGTTTCCTCGCGCTTGGCCATGCGGTTCTCCCCCAGCTCCGCGCGGACGACGGCCCCGAGCGGCGATGTGCGCCGCGCGGACACAGCGCACAGGATCCTCGCGAACCAGCGGCCCTGCAAGGGAATTCGGCGATCCCGTCAGGCCGGGGCGGGGCCCCCGTCGGAGGGGCCGGGGAGCAGGCCGGTGCGGTGGGCGAGGACGGCGGCCTGGGCGCGGCTGGAGAGGCCGAGCTTGCTCATGCAGCGGTGCACGTGGGTCTTGACCGTGGCGGCGCTGAGGAAGAGCCGCGCGGCGATGTCGGCGTTGTCCAGCCCCTCGCCGACCAGGCCCAGGACCTGCCGTTCGCGCGGGGTCAGGGTGTCGAGGCCGGGGTGGCCGGCGGCGGCGGCCGGGGGCGGGGCGCAGGCGTCGATGAGGCGGTGCAGGGCGGTGGGGCTGAACAGCATCTCGCCGCCGTGGACGGTGTTGATGGCGGCCAGCAGCCGGTCGGGGGGCGTGTCCTTGAGGATGTAGCCGGCCGCACCGGCGCGCAGCGCTCCGTAGACGTACGTGTCGAGGTCGAAGGTGGTGAGCATCAGCACCTTGGGGCCGGTGCCGGGGGGCGTGCGGGCGAGGATCTGCTCGGTGGCGCCGATGCCGTCGAGGTCGCCGGGCATCTGGACGTCCATGAGGACGACGTCGGGGCGGGTCTCGACGGCCAGCCGGACGGCCTCGGCGCCGTCGGCGGCCTCCCCGACCACCTCGAAGCCGGGGGCGGCGGCGAGCAGGGCGACGAGGCCGGAGCGGATCAGGAACTGGTCGTCGACGACGAGCACGGTGGTCATCGGTGCGGTCACGCCTCCTCGGCCGGCAGCGGCGGCGGGGTGCCCGGATCCGTGTCCGCACCGGTGCCCGCACCGGTGTCCGGTGCCAGACCGGCCCGTACGAGCGCCGCCACGTCCGTCCTCCCCGCGTACACCCCTGGTGGTACCGGGGGATCACCCCTGGTTGTACAGGGAGGATCACCGCTGGTGGGAGTGGAGTTCAACCCGTCGTTGGGCGAACGTTTCAGGCCTGCGGCCGTAATCTTCCGATGGCCGGAAGGCCGGTACACCGGACCGCGGCTCCACCCGCACGGGGCTCCTCCGGGAGAGCGGGCGGATCCCGCGGGTCACCGGGGCCGGCGGCCCGGACGCGCCGCTGCGGCCCTCACGGGGGAGGGCCGCAGTGGTGGCGTGCGGAGGCGGGCCGCCTAGAGGCCGGTCAGGCCTTCCTCGGCGACGCCCTGGACGGCCTGGAGCGGCGGGGTCAGGGCGGGGCCGGAGCCGGCGAGGGTGGTGCCCAGGGCCTCGTCGGCGGCGACGGTGGCGACCTCGGCCTGCTCCATGGCCTCGTCCGGGTGCTGGACGACGTCCGTCACCCGGGCGGTGACCTCGTTGCCGGGCAGCGGGGGCAGCTTGGACTGGGTGACGGCACTGAGGTCCGGCACGCCCGCGGTGGGGATCTGCGTGATGTCGGGCATGCCCGCCAGCGGTACCGGCGGCAGGTCGGGCAGCGGGGCGGCCTGGGCTCCGGTGGCGGCGAGGCCGAGGGCGGCGCCGGCCAGGGAGAGCGCGGCGGCGACGCGCTTGACGGGGGCCGAGAGGTTCTTGGTGTTCTTGACGTTCATGCCGGGCACAACGAAGCCGCCGCGGGAGGGTCACCGCACGCCGGACGCCCGGTACCGCGATCGGCGGTACCGGGCGTCCGTGCTGACACGGCGGTTGACGGCGCGGTCCCCCGTCACGGGATCCGCGGTACGGGCCGGCCGGTCAGTCCTCGACCACCAGGGCCGGGGTCTCCTTGGTCAGCACCTCGCCGCGGAAGAAGGCCGGGCTGCGGCGGGCGGTGACGGTCATGACGACCAGGCCGAGGGCGAGCAGGCCGACGCCGATGACGAAGACGCTGCCGACGCCGAGGACCGAGGATCCGGAGCCGTAGTCGGGGTGCCAGGTGTCGACCAGGGTCTTGACGAAGACGGTGGTCAGCAGCAGGCCGCCGAGCAGTGGGCAGACGGCCTTGTAGACCAGGTCGCGGACGGAGCGGGTGAGTTCCCGGCGGAAGTACCAGACGCAGGCGAAGGCCGTCAGCGAGTAGTAGAAGCAGATCATCAGGCCGAGGGCGTAGATGGTGTCGACCAGGACGTTCTCGCTGACCAGGGTCATCACCGTGTAGAACACGCCGGTGGCGACGCCGGCCGTGACGGTGGCCTTGCCGGGGGTCTTGAAGCGGGGGTGGACCCGGGCGAAGGAGGCGGGCAGCGCCTCGTACGTGGACATGGCCAGCACGGTGCGGGCGACCGGGATGAAGGTGGTCTGGAGCGAGGCGGTGGCCGAGGCGAGCACGGCGACGAAGAGCAGCACGCCGAGCGCGGGGCCCATGACGGGGCCGGCCAGCGCGGCGAAGACGTTGTCGGAGGTCTCGGGGTTGCCCAGGCCCAGGCCGGCGGTGCCGGAGCCGACGACCATCTGGGCGGCGATGCCGGTGGCCAGGTACGAGCCGACCAGCACGACCATGGCGACGAGGGCGGCGCGGCCGGGGGTCTTGGCGGAGCCGGTGGTCTCCTCGTTGGTGGCCAGGCAGGCGTCCCAGCCCCAGTACATGAAGATCGAGAGCGAGAGCCCGGCGGTGAAGGACGCGAAGGACTTGACCGCGAAGGGGTTCAGCCACTGCCAGGAGAAGTCGAGGCCGGTGTCGAAGGTGCCGGCGGAGGCCTTCTGGAGGGCCAGCGCGACGAACACGGCGAGGACGACCAGCTGGAGGCCGACCAGGGCGTACTGGATGCCCTTGGTGGCGGTCATGCCGCGGTAGCTGATGGCGGTGGCCAGGGCGATCAGCGCCAGGCAGGTGAGGATGTGCACCGGCTTGCTGTCGTCGAGGGCGGCGATCCCCGGATCACCGGTGATCTCGCCGGCGAGCAGCCAGAAGAAGGAGGTCGCGACGCCGGCCAGGTTGGACAGGACGATGATCGTCGCGATGACCAGGCCCCAGCCGCACATCCAGCCGACCTTGGGGCCGAAGGCCTTGACGGTCCAGGTGAAGGAGGTGCCGCAGTCCGGGACGGCCTTGTTGAGCTCCCGGTACGCGAAGGCGACCAGCAGCATCGGCAGGAAGCCCGCGAGGAAGACGGCGGGCATCTGGACGCCGACCTCGCCGGCGGTGGAGCCGAGGGTGGAGGTCAGGCAGTAGACGGGGGCGACGGTGGAGATGCCGATGACGGCGCTGCCCAGCAGGCCGACGGATCCCTTGCCCAGGCCCTTGCCGCGGACGTCCTGGGGGCCGGTGCCGCCACCGGCCCCGCCGCTTACCGTGTCTCCGACCTGGGGCCGTACGTCCAGCTGTGTCATGGATAGGGACGTTAGACGCTGCGATTTCCCTATCCGGAAGACCTAAGTCCGGTTATCCACACGGCGGAAGACCTTGGAATCTCGACCCCTCTCGCCTCCATGGTCTCGTAAACCAAGGTTCACCACGCGGATAGGTGAAGTTTCAACGGGACCGGACACGGTGTTCCGTTATGCGGAAACCGCAGCCGTGTCCGGTTTGCCCGTTTCAAAAGTTTCCTGTGGCAATTTTCTCAGCCCGGCCAGACGATCGACTGCACCTCGCTGTAGGCGTGCAGCGCGTACGAGCCCACGTCCCGGCCCACCCCGCTCATCTTGAAGCCGCCGAACGGCGCCTCCATGTTGCGGCCGATGGTGTTCACGCCCACCCCGCCCGCGCGCAGCCGGCGGGCCACCCGGAAGGCCCGGGCCACGTCCCCCGACCAGACGTAGTCGATCAGCCCGAAGTCGCTGTCGTTGGCCAGCCGGACGCCCTCCTCCTCGTCGTCGAAGGGGACCACCACGACCACCGGGCCGAAGATCTCCTCCCGGACCACCCGCATGTCGGGGGTGCAGTCCGCCAGCAGCGTCGGGGCCACGTAGAAGCCCCTCCCCTCGCCGACCACCGGGCGGCCGCCGCCGGCCACCACCCGCGCGCCCTCCTTGCGGCCCAGCTCGACGTACGACTCCACCCGGTCCCGGTGCGCGGCCGAGATCACCGGGCCGACCACCGTGCCCTGCGCCGCCGGATCGCCCACCTTCATGAAGGAGAGGTAGCCGGTCAGCTTCTCGATCAGCTGCTCGTAGATCCCGCGCTGGGCGATCACCCGGGTCGGGGCGGTGCAGATCTGACCGCTGTAGAAGGAGAAGGTGGTGCCGATGCCCAGGACCGCGGAGTCCAGGTCGGCGTCGTCGAAGACCAGCGCCGCGCCCTTGCCGCCCAGCTCCATCAGCTGCCGCTTCATGCCCCGGCCGCACACCTCGGCGATCTTCCGGCCGACGCCCGTGGAGCCGGTGAAGGACACCATGTCCACCTCCGGCGAGTCCACCGCCGCCTCGCCGACCTCCAGCGCCGAGCCGCAGACCACGTTCACCACCCCCGCCGGGGCGCCCGCCTCGTGCAGCGCCTCGGCCATCCGGAAGACCGACAGCGGGTCCTGCGGGGCCGGCTTGACCACCACCGTGTTGCCCATCGCCAGCGCCGGGGCCACCTTGCCGGCCGGGTTGGCCCAGGGGTTGTTGTACGAGGTGATGCAGGTGACCACGCCCACCGGCTGGCGCACCTCCAGTGCGCCCAGCACCGACGCCTTCCCCATCGGCCCGGCCTCGGTGACCTGCGGGGGCAGCCCCTTCTCCACCGGCTCCAGGGCGCCGCGGGCGTACCGGCGGAAGCGGGTCACGCCCACCCCGACCTGCATGCCCCGGGCGATGCCGGTGGGCGCGCCGGTCTCCTGCTGGGCCAGCCGCGCCCAGGGCTCGTACTGCCGCTGCATGATGTCCGCGGCCCGGTCCAGGACCGCGGCCCGCTCCTCGGGGGTGGTGCGCGACCAGCTCTCGAAGGCCTCCCGGGCGGCCGCGGCCGCCTCGTGGACCTGGGCCCGGGAGGCCTCGGGGGCCAGGCCCACCACGGACTCGTCGGCCGGGTCGACCACCTCGTAGTGGCCGTGGTCGGGAGCCGTCCAGCGGCCGCCGATGTAGAGGTCCTGCGGCTCCTGGCTCATCGCGTGCCCACCCTCCCCTGGTCCGTCGGCCGCCCGCTCATCGCGTGCTCACCGTCCTGGTGTCGCGGCCCGAGCGCAGCACCGTGCCCGGCACCGCCCCGGTGACCCGGTCGTCGCGGATGGTCTCCACGCCGTTGACGCGTACCGAGACCACGCCGATGGCCCGGGAGTCGAGCCGGGGGCTGTCCCCCGGCAGGTCGTGCACCAGCGTCGCCGGGCCGGCCTCGATCCGCTCGGGGTCGAAGAGGACCAGGTCCGCGTGCCAGCCCTCGGCGATCCGGCCGCGCTCGCGCAGGCCGAAGAGCCGGGCCGGGTCGTCGGTGAGCATCCGCACCGCCTGCTCCAGCGGGACCAGCTTCCGCCCGCGCAGGCAGTCGCCCAGGAAGCGGGTGGTGTACGGGGCGCCGCACATCCGGTCCAGGTGGGCGCCGGCGTCGGAGCCGCCGAGCATGACGTCCTCGTGCTGCCAGGTCTCGGCCCGCAGCGCCCAGGTGGCCGGGTCGTTGTCGGTGGGCATGGGCCACAGGACGGTCCGCAGCTCGTCGTGGGCGCAGATCTCCACCAGGCAGTGGAAGGGGTCCTGGCCGCGTTCGGCGGCGATGTCCCGGACCACCCGGCCGGTGAGGCCCGCGTTCGCCTCGCTGTACGTGTCGCCGATGACGTACCGGCCGAAGTCGGCGAGCCGGCGGAAGACCCCGGCCTCCTTGCTGTCGGCGCGGCGCAGCAGTTCGGCGCGGACCCCGGCGTCCCGCAGCCGCTCGATCCGCTCGGGCACCGGCAGGCCCAGCACCTCGCCCCAGCCGGGGATGAGGTTGAGGGCGCAGAAGGTGCCCAGGGACATGTTCATCGGGGTGAGGATCGGCATGGTGAGGGCGACGATCCGGCCGCCGGACTTGCGGGCCCGCTCGCTGGCGGTCAGCTGCCGGGGCACCCGCTCGGGGACGGCGGCGTCGATGGTGAGGACGTTCCAGTTCAGCGGCCGGCCGGCGGCGGCGCTCATCTCGACGAAGAGGTCGATCTCGGCGTCGGAGAACTGGTCGAGGCAGCCGGCCACGATCGCCTCCAGCTGGGTGCCCTCGTGCTCGCCCACCGCGGCGGAGAGCGCCAGGAGTTCGGCGGGCAGCGCGTGGCGGGAGGCGACCGGCTGCCCGGCGCCGTCGGAGTGGGTGGCGGACTGGGTGGTGGACAGGCCCCAGGCGCCGGCCGCCATCGCCTCGTGCAACAGGGCCAGCATGGCGTCGAGTTGTTCCGGGGTGGGCTGGCCGCCGACGGCGGCCTCGCCCATCACGTGCCGGCGCA
Organism: Streptomyces sp. NPDC089919; assembly: GCF_040684615.1. Lineage (NCBI taxonomy): Bacteria > Bacillati > Actinomycetota > Actinomycetes > Kitasatosporales > Streptomycetaceae > Streptomyces > Streptomyces sp. NPDC089919. Next base: position 22,583 of record NZ_JBFBGK010000099.1, on the reverse strand, counting down.
GGGCGCAGTGGCCCACCATGAAACCGGCGTTGACGGCGATCCGGCCCTCCAGGGCGTCCAGGTACTCGCCGAAGGAGTGCCAGCTCCAGTCCACGCCCTCTTCGAGGGCGGCCAGGGCCATCCCCTCGACCTTGCTCATCATGCGGCGGGTGTAGTCGGCGTCCTCGGGGCGGTCCGGGTGCAGCGGTGCGAGGGTGAAGCCGCAGTTGCCGCCCGCGACGGTGGTCACGCCGTGGTTCATCGACGGGGTGGCGTACGGGTCCCAGAAGAGCTGGGCGTCGTAGTGCGTGTGCGGGTCGACGAAGCCGGGGCAGAGCACCAGGCCGGTCGCGTCCTCGCTGGTGCGGGCCTCCTCGGTGACGGTGCCGGGCGCGGCGACGACGGCGATCCGGCCGTCGCGCAGGCCCACGTCGGCGAGGCGGGCGGGGGCGCCGGTGCCGTCCACGACGGTGGCGCCCTTGATCAGGTGGTCGAGCATGACGTCCCTTCGTCGGCCGGTCGTGCGCCCGCGCCGGCAGGGTCCGGCGCGGGCGGGCACGCGGAGGGTCCCGGCGGGAGGCGGCCGCCGCCTCCGCCGGGACCGGGGGTGCGGCGGTCCGGGAAGACGCCGCGCCCGTCCTGGGGACCTACTCCCCCGCCGCCTGGCGGAAGCGCGTGGTCCGGTGCACCGGGTCGGTGTCGATCTCCGGGATGACGTGCTCGCCGATCAGCTTGATCGTGTTCAGCGTGTCCTCGTAGGAGACGCCGGTCGGCAGGCCGAAGGAGAGCTGGTCGGCGCCGGCCTGCTCCCAGCGCTTGCACTGGGCCCGGACCTCGGTCGGGTCGCCGCAGATCAGCAGCTCCTCGGCGATCAGGAGCTCGATGATCTCGGCGTTGTACTCGGGCAGGATCTCGGGCCACTGCGGGATCGCCTCGGGCCGCGGGAAGGTGTCGTGGTAGCGGAAGACCAGCGACTGGAAGCGGTTCATGTTGGCGTTGACGGCGATCTCGACGGCCTTGTCGTGGGTCTCGGCGCAGATCGCGGTCGAGGTGACCATGACGTTGTCGTTGACGAAGGCGCCGATGGCCTTCGCCTCCCGGATCGCGGTCTTGTACTGGTCCAGCACCCACTCCATGTCGGAGACCTTCTGGACGCTGAAGCCGAGGACGCCCAGGCCCTTCTTGGCGGCCATCGCGTACGAGGAGGGGGAACCGGCGGCGTACCACATGGCCGGGTGGGCCTTGCCGTACGGCTTGGGGAAGACCTTGCGCGGCGGCAGCGACCAGTGCTTGCCCTGGAACCCCTCGTACTCCTCCTGGAGGAACATCTTGGGGAACTCCGCGATGGTCTCCTCCCAGATCTCCTTCGTGCCGTTCATGTCCTCGATGCCGGGCAGGAAGCCGAGGATCTCGTGGCTGCCCGCGCCGCGGCCGGTGCCGAACTCGAAGCGCCCCTTGGAGAGGTGGTCGAGCATGGTGACCTTCTCGGCCACCTTGACCGGGTGGTTGACCGGGGCGAGCGGGTTGAAGATGCCGGAGCCGAGGTGGATCCGCTCGGTGGCGTGGGCGAGGTAGGCGAGGAAGACCTCGTTCGCCGACAGGTGCGAGTACTCCTCCAGGAAGTGGTGCTCGGAGGCCCAGGCGTACTTGAAGCCGGACTTGTCGGCCTGGATGACGTACTCGGTCTCCTCGATCAGCGCCTTGTGCTCTGCCTCGGGGTCGACCTGGGATCGCGCCTGGGGCACGTAGCCCTGAACAAAGAGCCCGAATTCCAAGGGGGTTCACCGTCCTCTGATTTCTGACTATCCGTCAGATCGATGAAGTCGACTGTTCCACTGCGGGCGGGGGGCGTCAATACCTGACGGTGCATCAGATACCTGGGACGCACGGCCCTGCCCGGGGGCGTCAGAGCACGCTGACGCCCGCCATCCAGCCGCCGTCGATGACGAAGGGCTGACCGGTGATGTACGAGGAGTCCTCGCTGCTCAGGAAGAGGGCGAGGCGGGCCACCTCGGCCGGCAGCCCGGCCCGGCCCAGCGGCACCACCCGCTTGTACAGCTCCGCCATGGCCGCGGTGGCCTCCTCGGAGGGGCCGTCCGGGTCGAGCAGCGCCGGGTTGGCCATCGGGGTGTCCACGGCGCCCGGGCACATCGCGTTGACCCGGATGCCCTTGGCGGCCAGCTCCAGGGCCGCCACCCGGGTCAGGCCGACGATGGCCGCCTTGGTGGCCGCGTACGAGCCGACGTACGCCATGCCGGTCAGGCCGGTGTAGGAGGAGGTGTTGACGATGGTGCCGCCGCCGGCCGCGGCGATCTCCGGGGCCACGTGCTTGATGCCGAGGAAGGCGCCGACCTGGTTGACCTGGATCAGCTGCTGGAACTCCTCCAGGGGCGTGGCGGTCAGCTCGTTGAAGCGCAGGATGCCGGCGTTGTTGACCAGCCCGTCGATCCGGCCGCCGAAGGCGTCCTTGGCGGCGGCCACCGCCGCCGTCCAGTCCTCCTCCCGGCTCACGTCCAGGTGGACGTACCGGGCCCGGTCCGGCCCCAGCTCCTTGGCCACCTTCTCGCCCTGCTCGTCCAGCACGTCGCCGAGCAGCACCCGGGCGCCCTCGGCGGCGAACAACCGGGCCTCCTGCTCGCCCTGGCCGCGGGCCGCGCCCGTGATGACGACGACGCGGCCGTCCAGCTTGCCCATGGGGGTACTCCTTGTATGTCGTTGTGGGTGCCTGGGGCGGGCGGGCCTCAGGGGTTGAGGTGCGGGGCGACCTCCGTGCCGAACGCGGTGATCTGGTCGACGAGTTCGGCGCGGTCGCGACTGCGGAAGCGGACCTGGATCTGGTCCACGCCCAGCTCCCGGTACTCGCGCAGGGACTCGGCCAGCGCCTCCGGCTTGCCGGTCAGGGTGCGGCGGCCGGTGGCCCAGCCGGGCTCGCCGACGTACAGGGGCTCGGTGATGGCGCCGATCTCGATCGGGTCCGCGTTGCCGGCCGCCTCGCGCAGCCGGCGGATCTTGGCGATCTGGGCCGGGAGTTCACCGCGCGGGTCGCCCTGCGGCAGCCAGCCGTCGCCGCGGACGGCGGCCCGCCGGACCGCGGCCGGCGAGGAGCCGCCGACCCAGACCGGGATCCGCTCCTGGGCCGGCCTCGGCAGCTGCCCGAGGTCCTTGAAGGCGAAGGAGGGGCCCTCGTGCTCGGGGTACTCCTCGGGGCCGAGGGCCGCCCTGAGGGCGTCCACGGTCTCGTCCAGCAGCGGGCCGCGGCGGGCGAAGTCCACGCCCAGCGCCTCGAACTCCTCCTGGACGTGCCCGGCCCCGACGCCGAGGATCAGCCGGCCGCCGGAGAGGTGGTCGAGGGTGGCGTACTGCTTGGCGCCGAGGAGCGGGTGGCGCAGCGCGACGATCGCGACGTGGCTGAGCAGCCGGACCCGCTCGGTGACGGCGGCCAGGAAGGCCAGGGTGGCGACCGGGTCGTACCAGACGGTGCTCATGCCGTCGGCGAGGCGGCGCGGGATGGCGACGTGGTCGCAGGAGGCGAGGTACCCGAAGCCGGCCCGCTCGGCGGCGCGGGCGATCTCGGCCAGGTCGTGGGGGGTGGCGGTGGCCTCCCAGGGCTCGGCGTAGATGGCGCTCTGCGACTGGATCGGGAGCTGCATCCCGTACACCAGCCGGCCTTGCGGAAACACGCGTGCCATGTCCGGCCCCCTGCCTTCTGACGTCCCGTCACCTCTGCGCGCCCCATGCTCATACCTGACGGTCCGTCAGGCAAGGGGCGGGGCGCAGCTTTCAGGGGCGGATACGGGTGGCACCGGGGTCCGCGGCGCGGGCCGCCCCGGCTCTCAGGCGGCGCCGCCGTCCGGCGGGAAGGACAGGTGGACGGTCAGGCCGCCGCCCGGGGCCGGGTTGGCCTCGGCCGTGAGGGTGGCGCCGTGCGCGCGGGCGATGGCCGCGACGATGGACAGGCCCAGGCCGACGCCCTCCGCCGGCGAGCCCTGACGGGGGGCCCGGCGGCGGAAGGGCTCCAGCAGGCGGGGGACGTCCTCCGGGGCGATCACCGGCCCGGTGTTCGTCACCGTCAGCCCCGACGGCCCCGTGGTCACCACCAGGCTCCCGCCGTCCCGGTTGTGCCGTACCGCGTTCCCGACCAGGTTCCCGACCAGGTGCTCCAGCAGCACCGGATCCCCCGCCACGGTCAGCGGCCCCAGCGCCGCCGTCACCGTGACGCCCCGCGCCCCGGCCGCCTCCGCCGCATCGGCCAGCCCGGCCGCGGCCGTGCGGTCCAGCCGGACCGGTTCGGTGGCCTCCAGCCCCTCCTCGGACGCGGCGAGCAGCAGCAGGCCCTCGATCATCCGCTCGCTCTCCTCGGCCAGCCCGATCAGCCGCTCCCGGATCCGCGCCACCTTCGCCGGGTCCGGGTCGCCGGCCAGCCCGATCTCGGCCGCCGCCCGCTGCACCGCCAGCGGCGTCCGCAGCTCGTGCGCGGCGTTGGCGGCGAACCGGCGCTGGGCCGAGACCAGTTGCTCCATCCGCCCCAGCATCCCGTCGAAGGTGTCGGCCAGCCGCTTCAGCTCGCCCGGCGGCCCCGGCAGGTCGATCCGCTCGTGCAGGTTGGCGCCCGACAGCCGCCGGGCCGTCTCGGTGATCACCGCCACCGGCCGCAGCACCCGCCCCGCCATCCACCAGGCCAGCGCGATCGACAGCACCGCGAAGACGGCCAGCGCGATCAGCGAGTAGACCAGCAGCCGGTGCAGCGCGGTGTCGGTGACCACCTGGGAGAGGTTCTGCGTGTACCGGTAGGTGTTCAGCTCCTCGGCGGTCAGGGCCCCCGGCGGGAGCTTCTGCGCCGGCTGGAACTCGGGCAGGGCGACCACCGGCCCCTGGCTCGGGCGGGCCGGGCCGGCGGTCCGCACGGCCGTGATCACGCTGCCCAGCAGGCCCTGCTGCACCAGGACGTACACCAGGGCCACCAGCCCGCCGCCGGCCAGCAGGAGCAGCAGCCCGTACAGCGCGGTCAGCCGCACCCGCTCGGAGGCGGGCAGCAGCCGTGCGGGCACCAGCCGCCGAAGCACCGGCCACCTGGACCCCGGCCGCCCGGGCACCCCGGGCCGGGAGCCGCCGCCCGGCCCCGCCGTCACGCCCCGGCCCCCGGCGTCGCGATCCGGTAGCCGGCCCCCGGCACCGTCTCGACCACCGGCGGCTCGCCCAGCTTGGCGCGGAGCTTGCTGAGGGTGACCCGGACGGCGTTGGTCGAGTAGCTGGTGTCCTGCTCCCAGACCTGCTCGATCAGGTCGTCGTGGCCCACCACCGCGCCCTCCGCCCGCAGCAGCGCCTCCAGCACGGCGAACTCCTTGCGGGAGAGCGCCAGCCGGCGGCCGTCGCGGGTGGCGCTGCGCCGCGCGGTGTCCAGCGCGATACCGGCCCGCTCCAGCACCGGCGGCAGGGCCGGCCGGGCCCGCCGCCCCAGCGCCAGGACCCGGGCCAGCAGCTCGTCGTATGCGAAGGGCTTGGTGAGGTAGTCGTCGGCGCCCAGGCCCAGCCCCTCGACGCGGTCGCGGACGGTGCCGGCGGCGGTGAGCATCAGGACGCGGGTGAGCAGCCCCTCGCGGACCACCTGGCGGCAGACCTCGTCGCCGTGCAGCCCGGGCAGGTCCCGGTCCAGCACCAGGACGTCGTACTCGCCCAGCCGCAGCCGCTCCAGGGCCGCCGGGCCGTCGGCCGCCTCGTCGACGGCGAGGGCGTCCCGGCGCAGCCCCTCGGCGATCATCTCCCGGAGGAACGGCTCGTCCTCCACCACCAGCACTCGCATCCCCCCTCTCTATCCGAGGCGGGGGTTTCGCCGTTGTAAAGGCGGGCCGTTAGAGCGCCGAAACCCCGCTTTCGCGCAGGGTCGGCGCATGAAGCCATCCATGACGATGACCACGGCCGCCCTGCTGACCGGGCTGGCGCTCCTCACCGCCGCCTGCGGGCCCGGCTCGGACGGCGGCGACGACAAGAAGGACGACTCCGGCTCGAACTCCGCGAGCAGCGGCACCTCCGGCGGGAAGGGCACCACCGGCGTGGACGCGGACGCGGCCCTCAAGATGCGGCAGTGCCTGCGCAAGCAGGGCATCGACGTGCCGGACCCGAAGCCCGGTCAGGACCCGCGGGGCATGACCCTGGGCGGGAACGCCGACCCGCAGAAGTTCCAGAAGGCCCTGGAGGCCTGTGGCAGCGGTCCCAAGGGCGGCGGCTCCGGCCCCACCCAGCAGGAGAAGGACCAGCAGCTCAAGTGGGTCCAGTGCATGCGCAAGAACGGCGTGAACCTCCCGGACCCCAAGTTCGAGGGCGGCGCGATGCGCGCCACCGAGATACCCAAGGGCCAGGAAGAGGCCTTCAAGAAGGCCAGCGAGAAGTGCGCATGAAGAAGTGGCTCCTGGGGAGCCTGGTGGCGCTGGTCGCCCTCGGCGGCGGCGGGTACGTGGTGTCCGCGCAGCCGCACCGCGAGGACCCGGACGGCGCCGGGGACCGCCGGAGCGACGGGCTGCCGCCGGACACCGCGCCGGTGGCCCGCGGCGACCTCAGCAACGGCGTGCAGGTCGACGGCGTGCTCGGCTACGCGAAGGAGCGGGCGCTCAACGCCGCCGCGGCCGGGACCCTGACCTGGCTCGCGGGCGGCGGCTCGGTCGTCTCCCGCGACCAGCCGCTGTACGAGGTCGACGGCCGGCCGGTGCGCCTGATGTACGGCGCCCGGCCCATGTACCGGAGCCTGAAGGCCGGCGACAAGGGCGAGGACGTCAAGCAGCTCAAGGCGAACCTGGTCGCGCTGGGCTACGGCACCGGCCTGGACCCGGAGGACGGCACGTACACCGAGGGCACGGTCCGGGCGGTCGAGCGCTGGCAGAAGGCCCACAAGATGAAGCGCACCGGGCAGGTCGCCGTGGGCGACGTGGCCTTCGCGGCCGGCCCGCAGCGGGTGCGCTCGGCGGAGGCGGCGGTCGGCGACCAGGCGGCGCCGGGCAAGCCGGTGCTCTCGCTGACCGGCACCGAGCGGGTGGTGCGGCTGGAGCTGGACGTGACCGCGGCCGGCGCGGTCACGGTCGGCGACAAGGTGAGCGTCGGCCTGCCGGGCGGCGGCTCGGCCACCGGGCGGGTCTCCTCCGTCGGCGCCTCCGCGAAGGGGCCCGACGACAAGGGCGGCGGGGGCGGCGGGGGCGGTGACCAGAAGCCGAAGGTGGAGGTCCTGGTCTCCTTCGACCGCGCCGGGGACGTCAAGGGCCCCGACGGGGCCTCGGTCTCCGTCGGGCTGACCGGCGAGACCGCCCGCGACGTGCTGTCCGTACCGGTGAACGCCCTGCTGGCGCTCGCCGGCGGCGGCTTCGGCGTGCAGGTGGTCGCGGACGGCACGGTCCGCGAGGTCCGGGTCGAGCTGGGCATGTTCGGACAGGGCCGCGTCGAGGTGAAGGGCGGCGCCCTGAAGGAGGGCATGCGGGTGGGGGTGCCGAAGACATGACCGCGCACCTGGAGAAGGGCCGGGCCGCGGGCCCGGCCGACCCCGTGGCCCCCGCCGGCGTACGCCCGGTCGTGGAGCTGCGGGGCGTCACCAAGGAGTACCCGGGCGGGGTCACGGCGCTGTCCGGGGTGGACCTGACCGTGCCGGCCGGGGAGCTGCTGGGCATCGTCGGCCCCTCGGGGTCGGGGAAGTCCACCCTCCTGCACATCGTCGGCACGCTGGACCGGCCCTCGGCCGGGACGGTCGCGATCGCCGGGCACGACGTGGCGGCGCTCTCCGACCGGGCGCTGTCGGCGCTGCGGGCCCGGCACGTCGGCTTCGTCTTCCAGTCCTTCCACCTGGTACCCGGGGTCAGCGCGCGGGACAACGTCGCGGAGGGCCTGCTCTACTCGGGCCTGCCCCGGTCCGAGCGGCGCCGCCGGGCGGCCGAGGCGCTGGACCGGGTCGGGCTGGGCGACCGTCTCGAACACCGGCCGCACCAGCTGTCCGGCGGCCAGAAGCAGCGGGTGGCGATCGCCCGGGCGGTGGTCGGCGAGCCCGACCTGCTGCTGGCCGACGAACCGACCGGGGCGCTGGACACGGCCTCCGGCGCGGCGGTGATGGACCTGCTGCGGGACCTGAACCGGGAGGGCGCGACCATCGCGGTCATCACCCACGACCAGGAGATCGCGGCGAGCCTGCCGCGGCAGGTACGGATCCGGGACGGGCTGATCGTGTCGGACGTCCGCGCGGCCGGGGCGGGGGCGGCGGCATGAGGCGCGGGACGGGGCGCGGCGCCCGGCGCGGGCTGCGGCCGGCCCGGCTGGGACCGGGGGACGTACTGCACGTCGGCTCGGCGGGGCTGCGGTCCCGTCCGGTACGGGTGGTGCTCTCGGCCCTCGGGATCGCGATCGGCATCGCCACGATGATCGCGGTGGTGGGGATCTCCTCCTCCAGCCAGGCGAAGCTGCTGCGCGAGCTGGACCGGCTGGGCACCAACCTCATGGTGATCACCCCCGGCGAGTCGATGTGGTCGGGCCAGGACACCAAGCTGCCGAAGGAGTCGCCGGGGATGGTGGGCCGGATCGCCGGGGTGGAGCAGGTCGGCACCACCGGCCTGGTCCCGCAGTCGGTGCGGCGCAGCGAGAACATCTCCCCGGACGAGACCGGCGGCATCGCGGTGCTGGCGGCCCGGGACCAACTCCTGGAGACCCTGCGGGCGAAGGTCCGCAGCGGCGCCTGGCTCAACGGCGCGACCGCCCGGTACCCCTCGGTGGTGCTCGGGGACGTCGCGGCCCGGCGGCTCGGCATCACCGCGCCGGGGCAGCAGGTCTTCATCGGCGGCCGGTACTTCACGGTCACCGGGATCCTGGACCCGGTGCCGCTGGCGCCGGAGATCGAACGGGCCGCGCTGGTCGGCTGGGACGCGGCCGAACGCCTGCTGGGCTTCGACGGGCACCCGACGGCGGTGTACGAGCGCTCGGCGGACGGGGCGGTCGGGTCGGTGCGGGAGCTGATCCCGCCGACGGTCAACCCGCAGTCGCCGACCTCGGTCTCGGTGACCGACCCGTCGGCGGCGCTCCAGGCGAAGGCGGCCACCGAGGGCGCCTTCAGCACGCTACTGCTGGGGCTGGGCGGGATCGCGCTGCTGGTCGGCGGGGTGGGCGTGGCCAACACCATGATCATCTCGGTGTTGGAACGGCGGCACGAGATCGGGCTGCGGCGGTCCCTGGGGGCGACGAAGGGGCAGGTCCGGATCCAGTTCGTCACCGAGTCGCTGCTGCTGTCCGGGCTGGGCGGGGTGGCGGGGATCGCGCTGGGGGCGGGGGCGGTGGCCGCCTATGCGGCGGCGGCCGGCCTCCCCTGGGTCGTCCCCTTGTGGGCCGTCTCCGGCGGCTTCGCCGCCACCCTGGCCATCGGCACGGTCGCGGGCCTCTACCCCGCCGTCCGCGCCGCCCGCCTCTCCCCCACCCTGGCCCTCCACGCGGCCTGAGCCCCGGCCCCCGCCCTTCGGCACCCCGGCGGGGCAATCCAGCCCCGCCGGGGATTGAGGCGCGGGGTCCGGGCCCGGGCCCGGCCGCTGCGCGGGGCGGGCTACGGGTGCCAGAGGCCGGCTTCGGTCAGGCCCAGGAGGGAGATGGCGTTGCGGCGGACGATGCGGTCGACCACGTCCGGGGCCAGGTGGGACATCTGGGACTCGCCGACCTCCCGGGACTTCGGCCAGGTCGAGTCCGAGTGCGGGTAGTCCGTCTCGTAGAGGACGTTCCCGACCCCGATCGCGTCCAGGTTCCGCAAGCCGAAGGCGTCGTCGAAGAAGCACCCGTACACGTGCTCCGCGAAGAGCTCCGACGGCGGCCGGGTGACCTTGTCCGCCACCCCGCCCCAGCCCCGGTTCTCCTGCCAGACCACGTCGGCCCGTTCCAGGATGTAGGGGATCCAGCCGATCTGCCCCTCCGCGTACATGATCCGCAGGTTCGGGAAGCGTTCGAACTTGCCGCTCATCAGCCAGTCGACCATCGAGAAGCAGCAGTTGGCGAAGGTGATCGTGGAGCCGACCGCCGGCGGCGCGTCCGCCGAGGTGGAGGGCATCTTCGAGGAGGAGCCGATGTGCATGGCGATGACCGTGCCGGTCTCGTCGCAGGCCTGCAGGAAGGGGTCCCACTCGTCGGTGTGGATCGACGGCAGCCCCAGGTGCGGCGGGATCTCCGAGAAGGCCACCGCCCGCACCCCCCGCGCCGCGTTCCGCCGCACCTCCTCCGCGGCCAGCCGCGCGTCCCACAGCGGGATCAGCGTGAGCGGGATCAGCCGGCCCTGCGCCAGCGGCCCGCACCACTCCTCCACCATCCAGTCGTTGTACGCGCGCACCCCGAGCAGGCCCAGCTCCCGGTCCTTGGCCTCGGTGAAGGTCTGGCCGCAGAAGCGCGGGAAGGTCGGGAAGCACAGCGCGGACTGGACGTGGTTGACGTCCATGTCGGCCAGCCGCTCGGGCACCGAGAAGGAGCCCGGCCGCATCTGCTCGTAGGTGATGACCTCGAGCCGGATCTCCTCGCGCGGATAGCCGACCGCGGTGTCCAGCCGGGTCAGCGGCCGGTGCAGGTCCTCGTAGACCCACCAGTCGCCGATCGGGCCGTCGTCGCCCCTGGCACCCATGACCGGGGCGAACTTGCCCCCCATGAAGGTCATTTCCTTCAGGGGCGCGCGCACCACCCGCGGGGCGACGTCGGCGTACTTGGACGGGAGCCGGTCCCGCCAGACGTGGGGAGGCTCAACCGTGTGGTCGTCCACCGAGATTATCTTCGGGAAGGTCTCCATGCCCCCACCGTAGCGCCCATCTGACGAACCGTCAGCTACTAGCGCAGCACCGTCCCGCCGCGCCCACCCCCCGCCGTGAGCGGAACGCACGCCCCCGCGAGCGGCCGGGCGGCACCCCGGGCACCGCTCCCGGGCTGACGCACCCGCCCGACACAAGGCAGACTGACCAGGACGCACCAGCCCGATCCGGTAGGCAAGGGGGAACAAATGGACGGCATACCGCCCATTCCGCAGCAGCGGATCCACCCCGAGGCGGCAGCACCCAGGAAGTCGGGAACCCCCGCGTCCGCCCGCCGTCGGGCCGCCGCGGGAAGGAACCCCTCCGCCGCGCCCCAACCCGCCGCCACCGCACCGCAATCCACCACCCCCGCACCGGAACCCACCGGTACCGGCGGTGCGTCCGTGAAGACCGTGACCGTGAACACCGCGACCGAGGCCCCCGACGCCGCCCGCTTCGCCGTGCTCGGCCCGGTACGGGCCTGGCGCGGCGGACAGCCGCTCGCCTCCGGCTCCCCCCAGCAACGCGCCCTGCTGGCCGCCCTGCTGCTGCGCGACGGCCGCACCGCCACCGCGCCCGAGCTGATCGACGCCATCTGGGGCGAGGACCCGCCCTCCCAGGCGCTCGCCACCATCCGCACCTACGCCTCCCGGCTGCGCAAGATCCTCGCCCCCGGCGTCCTGGTCAGCGAGTCCGGCGGGTACGCCATCCGCACCCCGGCCGCCGCCCTCGACGTGAGCCGCGCCAAGGGCCTGGCCGCCGACGCCGACCGGGCCCGCTCCACCGGCGACCGCGGCGGCGCGCGGACCCTGCTGAACGACGCCCTGGCCCTGTGGGCCGGCGAGCCGCTGGCCGGCGTACCCGGGCCGTACGCCGAGACCGAGCGCACCCGGCTCGCCGAGTGGCGGCTCGGGCTGCTGGAGACCCGGCTCGACCTCGACCTCGAGGTCGGCAGCCACGCCGACGCGGTCTCCGAACTGACCGCCCTGACCGCCGCACACCCGCTCCGCGAGCGGCTGCGCGAGCTCCTGATGCTCGCGCTCTACCGCAGCGGCCGGCAGGCCGAGGCGCTTGCCGTGTACGCGGACACCCGGCGGCTGCTCCAGGAGGAACTGGGCGTCGAACCGCGGGCCGAGCTCGCCGAGCTCCAGCAGCGCATCCTGCGCGCCGACGCCGAGCTGGCCCGGGCCGCCGAACCGGCCCCGACGGCCGCGCCCGCCCGGGTCCTGCCCGCCCAACTCCCGGCCACCGTGCCAGACTTCACCGGCCGGGCGGCCTTCGTCGGCGAACTGTCCGAGATCCTGGCCTCGGCCGGTACCGACGGCCAGGTGATGGCGGTCTCCGCCCTCGCCGGCATCGGCGGGGTCGGCAAGACCACCCTCGCCGTGCACGTCGCGCACGCCGCCCGCCCGCACTTCCCCGACGGCCAGCTCTACGTCGACCTCCAGGGCACCGAGGCCCGGGCCGCCGAGCCGGAGGCCGTGCTCGGCGCGTTCCTGCGGGCCCTGGGCACCCCCGACACCGCGATCCCCGACACCGCGCACGAACGCGCCGCGCTCTACCGGTCCACCCTCGACGGTCGCCGCATCCTGGTCCTGCTGGACAACGCCAAGGACGCCGCCCAGGTCCGCCCGCTGCTGCCCGGCACGGCCGGCTGCGCGGCCCTGGTCACCAGCCGGGTCCGGATGGCCGGGCTGGCCGGGGCGCACCTGGTCGACCTGGACGTGATGAGCCCCGAGGAAGCCCTCCAGCTCTTCACCCGCATCGTGGGCGCCGAACGGGTCGCCGCCGAGCGGCAGGCCGCCCTCGACGTCGTCGGGGCCTGCGGCTTCCTGCCGCTGGCGATCCGGATCGCGGCCTCCCGGCTCGCCGCCCGGCGCACCTGGACGGTGTCCGTGCTGGCCGCGAAGCTGGCCGACGAGCGGCGCCGGCTGGACGAGCTGCAGACCGGCGACCTGGCCGTGAAGGCCACCTTCGAACTCGGCTACGGCCAGCTGGAGCCCGCCCAGGCCCGCGCCTTCCGGCTGCTCGGCCTGGCCGACGGCCCCGACATCTCGCTGGCCGCCGCGGCCGCCGTGCTGGACCTCCCGGAGCACGACGCCGAGGACCTGCTGGAGGCGCTGGTCGACTCCTCCCTGCTGGAATCGGCCGCCCCCGGCCGCTACCGCTTCCACGACCTGGTCCGGCTCTACGCGCGTGCCTGCGCCGAGCGGGACGAGCAGCCGCCCAGCGAGCGCACCGCAGCCACCTCCCGGCTGCTGGACTTCTACCTGGCCACGGCCGCCGCGGTGTACGCCCTGGAGCGGCCCGGCGACCGCCTGGTGGCCCACTTGGAGCCCACCAGCCACCCCGGGCTGACCTTCGCGGACCGCAGCACCGCCCTGGACTGGCTCTACTCCGAGGCCAACGCCCTGCTGGCGTGCGTCCAGCAGGCCGCGGCCCGCTGCCAGGCCGCCGACCCCGACCAGGACCCCACCGGCAGCCGGCTGCGCCGGGGCGTGGACCTGCTGTGGGCCGCCAAGGACCTGGCCGAGTCCGGCGCCAACTCCAAGCAGTACGAGTCCGCCGCCCGCGCCCTGTGCGAGGCCGCCCGGGCCGCCGGCGACCCCCGCGCCGAGGGCCGGGCCCGCACCACCCTCACCAACGTCCACCTGGTCGCCGGCCGCTTCGACGAGGCCGACGCCGAGGCCCGCCGGGCCACCGCCCTGGCCGAACGCGCCGGCGACCCGCTGCCGAGCTGCTGGGCCCCCAACGACCGCGGCATCATCGCCATCTACCAGAACCGCCACCAGGAGGGCGAACGCCACCTCCTGAAGGCCATCGAGAACTTCCGCGCCGACGGCAACGAGGTCGGCGAGGCCAGCGCCCTGTGCAACCTCTCCCGCATCCACGTCTCCCTGGGCCGGATGACCAGCGCCATCGAACTGGCCGAGGGCGGCATCGCCATCTACGACCGGATGGGCCTCACCCTGCGCCTGGCCAACGGCCGCTACGCGCTGGGCATCGCCCTCACCCAGGCCGGCCGGCTCGGCGACGCCCTCGACCAGCTCACCGAGGCGATGGCGCTCTTCCGGGAGAACCGGCAGCCGCTGTGGGAGGGCGTCACGCACTTCCGCCTGGCGGAGGTGCACCTGGCGGCCCGCCGGCCCTCGCTGGCCGCCGCCCACGCCGAACAGGCCATCGCCCTGCGGGGCATCGGCGGCGAATGGCGCCGGGCGACCGTCCTCACCGTCCTCGGCCAGGCCCTCCAGGGCCTCGGCCAGACCGACCGCGCCCGGGCCTGCTGGCGCGAGGCCTACGCCATCTTCGAACAGCTGGGCTCCCCCGAACTGGCCGCCGTACGCGCCCTCCTGACCCGCGACCTGGCGGCCTGACCGGAGGCTCGACCCCCGCCGGAGAACCCACTGAGCGGACGTTCATCGTTCGTTTATCGCCCCCCGACATGATGGATCCATCGACCCGTTGCGCGGGGGGCGGACGGGTTGCGAACCGGCCACACCGTTAAGGTGTTCGGCCCCGGAGTGCCCGTTCGGCAGTCCGCGGGGGAATTGCCGAACGGGCACTCACGCAACACGTGCAGCGACGATCACGGGAGTGACGATGAGCGACAACACCACCAACGAGAGCGGCATCGAGACCCTCGACAACCACGCGTCGGGCATCGAGATCAAGCCGCTCGACAACCACGCCTCGGGCGGCACGCCGAACACCACCACCGCAGCCGCCCCGGCCGACGCCACCGCCACCCCGGTCGCGGCCGAGGAGATCCGCACGCTCGACAACCACGCGTCCAGCCCGCTGCCGAAGTAACCGGCGGGCCGGATCGGGGCCCGGGGGGACGGGGGAACGGGCCCCAGGGGGGAGAAGGACCGGGCTCACGGGGGAAACGGAGCCCGGAGCGGTACGGGGGACCGGGCCCACGGGGGATACGGGGGCCCGGGAGAACACGGGGGAAGTACGGGGGAAGCACGGGGGCGGCGAGGGGGATCGGGGGACCCCCCTCCCATCACAGCCCACGGGGGAGCACGACGGGGAGACGATCACGGTGGCCCGGAGGGGGAGCCACCGTGATCGTCTTTTCCGCGTCCGGGCCGCGCCGGCCCGGCCACCCGCGCCGTCCGCGGCACCGGCATAGGCTGGCCGCGTGTTCACCGCCGAGGGACCCAGTCTGCGCGAGCTCACCGCCCAAGCGCTCTCCTCCGTGGAGCGCGGCTACGACCTGCTCGCCCCGAAGTTCGACCACACGCCCTTCCGCACCCCCGCCCCCTTCCTCGACGCGGTCGCCGGGGCGCTGGCCCCGCTCGGCCCCTTCGAGGCCGGGCTGGACGTGTGCTGCGGTACCGGCGCCGGCATCGGCGTACTGCGCGGGCTGTGCCGGGAGCGGGTGACCGGTACCGACTTCAGCCCCGGGATGCTGGAGCGGGCCCGCCGGGCCCACCCCGCGGCCGGCTCCCCCGCCGTGGACTTCGTCCGGGCCGACGCGCGGGCGCTGCCCTTCGACGGCGGGTACGACCTGGCCGTTTCCTTCGGCGCCTTCGGGCACTTCCTGCCCGCCGAGCGGCCGGCGCTCTTCGCCGGGGTGCGGCGGGCGCTGGTGCCCGGCGGGCTCTTCGCGGTCCCGATCGGCGCGCCGCCCCCGCCCCGCTCCGGCCTGTACTGGGCCACCCTCGGCTTCGACGCGGCGATGCGGGTGCGCAACGCCCTGTGGCGGCCGCCGTTCGTGATGTACTACCGGACCTTCCCACTGGGCGGCGTGCGCGAGGACCTGCGGCGGGCCGGCTTCACGGTGCAGCTGCTGCCGCTGGAGCGGTTCGGCCGCCGCCCGGACGGCAGCCCGAACTGGCGCCTCCTGCTGGCCCGCGCCACCGAGCCGCCCGCCCAGGGCCTCCGCTAGGGACGGTCCCTAGCGGCGTCCTGCCGCGGCACCGGTCAGCTCGCAGCCCGGGCGGGAGAGCTTCAACCGCGAGCCCGGGGTGAGGCAGCCGGCGATCTGGTGGACCTGCTGGCCGTAGCTGCGGCCCTGCACCGCGGTCACCGATCCGTCCCGGCCGACCTCGCAGGGGTTGTTGTCGGTGCACTGCTCGCCGTCGTTGTTGTGGGTGTTGTTGATGCCCACGACGGTGTTCCCGTCCGGCGCCAGCAGTGCGCTGCCGGAGTGGCCGGCCCGGCTGAAGCAGGTGTCGCTGGTGGCGTAGCGCACCGAGCGGTCCTGCTGGTAGCCGCCCTCCCGCAGGTGCGGCACCACGGCCTCCACCGTGCACGCCGGGCGGCTGGAGGTGTAGGCCATGGACAGCCGGTCACCCCTGCGCATCGGGGTGGTGGACAGCCGGAAGACCTTCGCGCCCTCCTTGGCCAGCTGCGCGTAGGTCTTGTCCAGCCGGTACAGCGCGACGTCGGTGCCCGTCATCGTGGCGTACACCAGCCGGGTCGCGCGGGCAGTGGTCTGCGTGTAGCCGGCGGAGTCCCTGATGGCGACCGGGTTCTTCAGGTCGGCGGGCCGGTCCACCAGCGCCTTCCCCGGTGCGGGCCGGCCGCTCGGCACGCAGTGGCCGTTGGTCATCACCAACGCCGGGTCCTGGGGGCGCGCGGTGGGCGGGCGCACCACAGACCCCAGGCAGTTGCCCACCGTGGCCGAGCCCTCCACGTTCGGGATCGGGTCGAAGGGCGGCACGTCGGTCCCGTTCACGATGCCGTTGATCCAGGCGGAGTTCTTCGCGACGTCGGTGTACAGGCCGGGGTAGAGGTCGCCCCTGCTGCCGGCCCCGATGACCGTGCCCGCCAGCACCCATTCGCCGCCCTCGCGGACCAGGGCGGGTCCTCCGGAGTCCGTCACCCCCGGCCCGACGGGGGGACTGAGGCGACCGATGCACAGGGGCGGGAGGGCGTCGCCCTCGTCCCAGCACACGTCGAGCGGCACGACCTCGGTGTCGGCCTCGCGCAGTCTGCTGGGGAAGCAGGCGCGGTCCTCGTAGTCGTCACCGCAGTCGTCCGAGGACTGGCCCCAGCCGAGGATGCGGGTGGGCGTCCCGACGGCGGGCGTGGTCCCGGCCATCCGCACCGGCTCGGCCTTCACCGGGTTGCGCAGGTGCAGCAGCGCGATGTCCTCGCCCGGGGGGTCGGCCTTGACGGTCCGCCGGTAGAACCTGTCGACTTCGGCGACCTCGCCGCCGGCGGTGACGTCCAGCGACCCGACGCGCACCTTCCAGCCGCGGGGGACGCCCGCCTTGGAGCCGGTCGGGGTGTTGGTGCAGTGCCCTGCGGTGAGCGCCCACTGCGGGTCGATGAGCACCGCCCCGCACCGGTGTCCGTCCGAGCGGGGAGCGTCGTACTGGAGCGAGACCATGAACGAGTACGGCTCGGTGGACTCGGTACCGCCGGTGATGGCCTGCGCCGGCAGGGCGGTGACCAGGGAGGCGATCGCCGCCGCCCCCGCCGTCAGGACGGCGGCCGTCCTTCTGCTCATCCACGTGCGCATGTGTGACTCCCGTTCGTCCGCCGCCGGACGGGAGCCCGGGCGGCCATGTACGGAGGAACGGCGCCGGGCCGTTCCGCATGGCCACGATCTTGGACTCGGGAAGCCTCCGCTTGATCTCGCCCGTGCTTCGGGCGCACCGCGGCAACCACTCAGGTGTGTTTCAGCCCCTGCCTATGCGCTGTGCGGACCCCGGCCCCGCAGTTCGGTCTTGAGGACCTTTCCGCTGGCGTTGCGCGGGAGTTCGGTGACGAACTCGACGGCCCGGGGGACCTTGTAGTTGGCCATCTCGCGCCGGGACCAGGCGATCAGGTCGTCGGCGGTGAGGGTGGTGCCGGGGCGGCGCACGGCGTAGGCCTTGCCGACCTCGCCGAGCCGCGGGTCGGGTACGCCGATCACCGCCACGTCCGCGATGTCCGGGTGCAGGCCCAGCAGTTGCTCGATCTCCGCCGGGTAGGCGTTGAAGCCGCCGACGATGAACATGTCCTTGATCCGGTCGGTGATGCGGAGGTTGCCGGCCTCGTCGAGCACGCCCACGTCCCCGGTGCACAGCCAGCCGTCCGGGGTGATGGCCGCGGCGGTCCCCTCCGGGTCCTGGTAGTACCCGGACATGACGTTGTGCCCGCGGACCCGGACCTCGCCGGGCTCGCCGGCCGGCAGCTCCTCCCCCGCGGCCGAGACGATCCGCAGCTCGGTGCCGGGGATGGCCCGGCCGGAGGTGGCGGCCACGGTCTCGGCCGGGTCCCCGCGCCGGCACATGGTGACGATGCCGCTGGCCTCGGAGAGCCCGTACGCGGTGAGGACGGTGGCGATGCGCAGTTCGCCGCGCAGCCGCTCCACCAGGCGCAACGGCACCACGGCCGCGCCGGTGACCACCAGCCGCAGCGCGGAGAGGTCGTGGTGGTCCCGGGCCGGGTGGTCGAGCAGGGACTGGTGGAGGGTGGGCGGGCCGGGCAGCACGGAGATGCGCTCGGCGGCGATGTTGGCGAGGACCGTGTCGACGTTGAAGACCGGCTGGGGGACCATCGTGGCCCCGCGCATCAGGCAGGCGATGATGCCGGCCTTGTAGCCGAAGGTGTGGAAGAAGGGGTTCACGATCAGGTACCGGTCGCCCTCGCGCAGCCCGGCCAGCTCGCTCCAGACCTGGTAGCAGCGCAGGGTCTGGGCGTGGGTGATCACCGCGCCCTTGGGGCTGCCGGTGGTGCCGGAGGTGAAGACGATGTCGGAGGGGGCCTCGGGGCGGATCGCGGCGGCCCGGGCCCGGACCTCCTCGGCGCCGACGCCGTCCCCGCCGGCCAGGAACTCCTTCCAGGTGCGGAAGCCCTGGGGGGCGTCCTCGGCCAGCACCACCGCCTCCTGGAGCTCCGGCAGACCGGGCAGCGGGCCGGTGCCGGAGCCCTCGGCGGCGGCCCGGCGCAGCGAGGCGACGTACGAGGTGCCGAGGAAGGTGCCGGTGACGAAGAGCAGCCGGGCCCCGCTGCGGCGCAGCACGTAGGCGGCCTCGGCGCCCTTGAAGCGGGTGTTGAGCGGGACCAGGACGGCCCCGGCGGTGACGGCGCCCAGGGCGGAGACGATCCACTCCAGGGTGTTGGGCGCCCAGACGGCGACCCGGTCGCCGGCCCGGACCCCGGCCGCGATGCAGGCCGCCGCGGCCCGCTCGACCCGCTCGCCCAGCTCGGCGTAGCTGATCCGGCTGCGGCCGTCCACCACCGCCTCGAGGCCGGCGTACCGCTCGGCCGCCGCCCGCACCAGGCCCGGAATGCTGCCCCAGCGCAGGTCCCCGCGCGCGTCCTCGCTCATCGAAAGGCCCTCTCCGCCGACCGCTCGCACAGTAGCTGACTATCCGTCAGATTAGCTGTAGCCTTCCCCGCTGTCAGCAGTGATGCACCCCCGGAGGTGGCGATGGCGGCAACCCTGAAGGACGCTACGGCGATAGTCGGGATCGGGCAGACCGCCTTTGCGAAACAACTCCCGCAGTCGGAGAAGGAATTGGCCTGCCGGGCGATCCTGGCCGCGCTCGAGGACGCCGGCATCGCGCCCTCCGAGGTCGACGCCTTCGCCTCCTACACGATGGAGGAGACCGACGAGGTCGAGGTGGCCAAGGCCATCGGCGCCGGTGACGTCACCTTCTTCTCCAAGGTCGGCTACGGCGGCGGCGGTTCCTGCGCCACCGTCGGCCACCTGGCCGCCGCGGTCGCCACCGGGCAGGCCACCGTCGGCGTCGCCTGGCGCTCGCGCAAACGCGGCTCCGGGCCCCGCCCCTGGAAGAACACCGCGGTCCAGCTCCCCACCCCCGGGCAGTGGACCCGGCCCTTCGGGCTGCTGCGCCCGGCGGACGAGATCGGGATGCTGGCCCGGCGCTACATGCACGAGTACGGCGCCACCCGCGACCACCTCTTCAACGTCGCCCTGGCCTGCCGCAACCGGGCCAACCAGAACCCGGCCGCGATGATGTACGAACGCCCGCTGACCCGCGAGATGTACATGACCGCCCGCTGGATCAGCGAACCGCTCTGCCTCTTCGACAACTGCCTGGAGACCGACGGCGCGCTCGCCTGCGTGATCGTCTCCGCCGAACGCGCCCGGGACTGCCGGCAGAAGCCGGTGTACGTGCACTCCGTCGCCCAGGGCCTGCCCGCCCAGCACCACGGCATGGTCAATTACTGGAACGACGACCCGCTCTCCGGACCCGCCTGGACCGCCGCCCGACACCTGTGGAAACAGGCCGACTTCGGGCCGCAGGACGTGGACGTGGCCCAGATCTACGACGCCTTCACCCCGCTGATCCCGCTCTCCCTCGAGGGGTACGGCTTCTGCGGCCGCGGCGAGGGCGCCGCCTTCACCGAGGGCGGCGCGCTGGAGATCGGCGGCCGGCTGCCGATGAACACCGGCGGCGGCGGGCTCTCCGAGGCGTACGTGCACGGCTTCAACCTGATCAACGAGGGCGTCAAGCAGCTGCGCGGGATCTCCACCGCCCAGGTGCCGGACGCCGCCACCTGCCTGGTGACGGCGGGCGAGGGCGTCCCGACGTCCGCGATCCTGCTGAGGAGCTGACATGACCTTCGTGACGGAGGAAGGCCTCCTGCTGCCCGTCCCCGACGGGGACGGCGCGCCCTTCTGGGAGTACGCGGCCCGCGGCGAGCTGCGGGTCCAGGCCTGCACCGGCTGCGGCCGGCTGCGCTTCCCGCCCCGCCCCTGCTGCCCGCACTGCCAGTCCTTCGACAGCGAGTGGCGGCTGATGTCCGGCCGCGGCCGGATCTGGTCGTACGTCTTCCCGCACCCGCCGCTGCTGCCCGCCTACGCGGCCCGGGCCCCGTACAACGTCGTCCTCGTCGAACTGGCCGACGCCCCGGAGATCCGGCTGGCCGGGAACCTGGTCGCCGCCCCGGACGCGCCGCTGGACTCGGTGGACCCGGCGCGGCTGCGGATCGGGGCCAAGGTGCAGGTGGCCTTCGCCGAGCTGGGCGGCATCCACCTGCCGCGCTGGCTGCTGGAGCGCACGTGAGCCTGCGCGTGGAGCGGGACCGGGCAGCCGGGGTCGCGGTGCTGACCCTGGACCGGCCGGACCGGCACAATGCCGTCGACCTGGCCACCGCCGCCGAACTGAGCGCGGCCTGGCAGGAGTTCCGGTACGACGACGGGGTCCGGGCCGTGGTGGTCACCGGCGCCGGCCCGGCCGCCTTCTGCACCGGCATCGACCGCTCGGCGAACGTGCCCCAGCCGGCCTCCCCGTACGACGTCGAGGACCCGCTGGTGGCGATCGGGCCCAAGGCCAACGGGCTCTGGACGCCGGTGATCGCCGCGGTCAACGGCATGGCCTGCGGCGGGGCCTTCTACCTGCTGGGCGAGGCGGAGTTCGTGATCGCCGGGGAGCACGCCACCTTCTTCGACCCGCACACCACCTACGGCATGGTCAGCGCCTACGAGAGCGTGTACATGGCCCAGCGGATGCCCTTCGGGGAAGTGGCCCGGATGGCGCTGATGGGCACCGCGGAACGGGTCTCGGCCCGGCGGGCGTACGAGATCGGGCTGGTCTCCGAACTGACCGCACCGGGCGGTGAGCTGGACGCGGCGGTGCGGTGCGCGGAAACCTTGGCGGGGTACCCGGCGGCGGCCGTCCAGGGCACCGTACGGGCCCTCTGGTCGGCCAAGGAGGCGGCCAGGGCGGCGGCCCTGGCGCAGGCGCCGCAGCTGATCGCGCTGGGGAACCTGCCGGCCGGGGCGCAGGCCGAGCTCTTCGCCGGGCGGAAATCGGAGAAGGGGTTCCGGTTGCGCTGAGGGCGGGCGGGCGTAGCGTCGGGAGCGAGAGCCCGACTCAGGAGGCCGAGCATGGTCCGCAACGCCCTCGGATCGCTGATGGGGCTCGTGGGAGCGACGGCCGCCGTCTGGAGCCCCTTCCGTGCCTGGTACGACGGCCGTCACGGGCGCGACTACCGGCTCGCCGACCTCCTCTCCGGGACCGGCGTCTCCACGGACAAGGCCGCGCTGCTCGCCTCGCTCTTCCTGCCCTTCGCCGTGGCCGGCCTGCTGACGCTGGTCGCGGTCGTGCTGCGGTCGCGGCTGGTGATGGCGGTGGCCGGGGTGCTGGTGCTGGGCTTCACGATCCTGTGGATGGTGCGGCAGGGGCAGGCGGCGGACGGCCTCACGGTCGGCGGCTCCGGCCGCCCCGCCCTAGGCGAAGGCGTGGCCAACGCCTTCGCCGGCGGCGTCTTCCTCCTCCTGGCCGCCGTGGTCATGCGCGGCCGCCGCCCCGCGCACCGCCGCGTCGAGGCCGCCTACCGCCCCCCGGGCGAGGACCCGTCCGGCCACGTCTACGACTCGGCGCCCCAGCCGCCCACCGACCCGGCGAAGCCCCCGCCCACGCCCGATCCGGCGACCACCCCGCCCGCCGCCGGTCCGGCGGACGCCCCGCCTACGTCCGGTCCGGCGGACACCCCGCCCCGTGGCGACCGGCCCACCCGGCCGTACGACACCCCGCCGCCGGACCACGGCCCGGCCTTGGGCGCGCCCACCCACGAGCACGGCCCCTCCCCGGACGACTCCCCCCACGGCCCGCCCCTGGGCCCACCCCTGAACAAGAACACCCCCTGACGGGCCGGCCGCCCGACGGAGTGCCATTCCAGCCCCGCCGGGCACATCCAGCCTCGCCGGCGTTTGAGGCGCGGGGTCCGGGGCAGCGCCCCGACACCTGGGCCCCGCCCACCATCTGCATCCGCCCGGGCGGAGACCCGCCAATCCAGCCCCGCCGGCGATTGAGGCGCGGCTTCCGGGCCCGCGCCTGGCCGCTGCGCGGAGCCGGCCCCACCCCGCCCCTTCCCGAAACCAGATCGGGAGAGCGGGGGGTTGGGTAAGAGTGTTGG
>NZ_JBFBGK010000098.1:0-32370 GCF_040684615.1 Streptomyces sp. NPDC089919 | reverse complement strand
GGGGGGGGGCCCCCCGCGGGGGCGCCCTGCGGGGCGGCCGGCGCGGCGGGGCCGGGGGGGGCCGCGTCCGGGGCCCGCTGGCGGTCCTGGCCCGCCGCCTCGGCCCGGGGCCGGGCCGAGTCGGCCCGGGCGCCGGCCGCCTCGGCGAGGGTGGCGCGGGCGGTGCGCCAGTCGTCGAGGTCCAGGTGGATGCGGGCGGTGTCCAGCAGGGCGCTGCGCAGCAGCGCCGTGGCGCCCAGCTCCCGGGCGGCGCCGGCGGCCCGCGCCAGGTCGGCCAGCGCCTCCTGCGGACGGCCGGTCTGGGCGGCCACGGCCGCGGCGAAGATCGGCAGGAAGGCGTCGGCCTCGGCATAGCCGAGCCGCCGGGCGAGGTCGTGCGCCTGGGCGAGGCAGGCCCGGGCGCCGTCGTGGTCGTCGTGCAGGGCCAGCACCACCGCCAGCGGGCAGTTGAGCGTCAGCCGGACGGCCCGCCGGCCGGCCCCCTGCTCGGCCAGCAGCGCCTGGCAGCGGGCCACCGCCTCCGGCACCGGCTGCGGGCCGCGCCAGAGCGAGACGCCCAGCGCGCCGAGGGCCGCGGCCCGCTCGGGCTCGGCGTCGGCGCGTACCGCGTGCTCCAGCGCCCCGGCCAGCAGCCCCTCCGCCGAGCGGTGCCGGCCCTGCTCCTGGGCGCGCTGGGCCAGCCGCAGGCAGGCCCGGGCCTGGCCGAGGTCGTCGCCGGCCGCCGCGAAGACCGGCAGGGTGGCGCCGGCGGCCTCGGCCGGGGACTCCACCGGTCCGGCGGACCTGCCGACGGAGGCCAGCGCCAGCCGGGCGTGCGCGCCCTCCACGGCGTCCCCGCCGCCGTCCGCGGCCTCGGCCAGCACTTCCTCGAGCAGCGCCCGGCCTTCGGTGCCGCGCCCCAGGTCCAGCAGGGTCTGGCCGAGCCGGCGGCGGGTCGCGGTGCGGCCCGGCTCGCCCGCCGCGTAGCGGGCGCTGGCCCGGGACAGCACGTCGGCCGCCCAGACGGGGTCGGCGTGGGTCAGCGCGAGGCGGCCGGCCTCGGCGAGCGCGTCGGCGGCCCGCCGCCGCAGCCCGTCGGTGTGCGCGTCCTGGGCGCCCAGTTCGACCCGGTAGCGGTACGCCTGCTCCAGGTGGCCCCCGACCGCCGCGCTGCCGCGCCGGCGGACCGAGTCCAGCCGGGCGGCGCGTTCGTGCCGGTCGGCCCGGTCCTGCTTGGACTGGCTGGCGTAGACGACCTCCTGGATCAGGCCGCCGCCGAAGCGGAAGGCCGCACCGTCGGGCCGGATCAGGCGGTGCCGGACCAACCGGTGCAGTGTGGGCCGGAGTTCGGACCCGGTCCAGGTGGGAGCGGGCGCCCCGGCCAGCGCGGTCAGTTCGTCGGCGGTGAAGTCGCCGCCCAGGACCGACGCCAGGCCCAGGGCCCGGTGCTCGGGCGGGTCCAGGGCGTCGATCCGGGCGCCGATCAGGGCCTGGAGCGGGAGCGGGACGCTGTCCGCGTCGACCGGGACGCCCGCCACCAGCAACTGCTCCAGGTGCAGCGGGTTCCCGCCGACCCGGGCCAGGACCCGGGGTCCGAGCGGGTCGCCGGGCCCGGTGCCCGCGGTCAGTTCGGCCGCGAGGAGCTGCGCCTCGGCGTCGGAGAGTCCGCCCAGCGGCACGGCGTCCAGGGCCAGTTCGGGCCGTACGTCGAAGAGCGGGGGCCGGGTGAGCAGCAGGATCAGGACCGGCGCGTCGGTCAGTGCCCGCAGCAGCCGGTCCAGGGTGTCGAAGAGCGGCTGGGCGGCCCAGTGGCAGTCGTCGATCACCAGGACCACCGCTCCCCTCGCGGCGAGCCCGGCGAGGACCTTGGCGAGGGCGGCTTCGGTGTCGGCCGGCGAGGGGTGGGGCGTACCGGTGCGGAGCAGGCCGCCTCGGAGGAGGTCGAGTTCGGCGGCGGGCGCGGCGGGGCCGGTGGTGCGGAGCAGGTCGGCCACGGCGTCGGCGAGCGGCCCGAGGCTGGGCTGCTCGCCGCGGGCCCGGCAGCGCCCGACGCCGTGGCGCGGGCCGCCGGGGACAGCCGTGGTCCGCCGGAGCCATTCGCGCACCAGCCGGGTCTTGCCCTGGCCCGCCTCCCCGCCGATGACCATCCGCTCGGCCGTCCGGCTCCGCACGACGCGGTCCACCGTACGGTCGATCAGGTCGAGTTCGCGGGTGCGGCCGATGAAGGCGAGGTCGAAGCGGCGCAGCGCCTCCGGGCCGGCCTCCTCGTCCAGGCCGAGCAGCCGGTGCGCGGTGACCCGGTCGCGCTTGCCCTTGAGCAGCAGCGGCCCGGTGGGCGCGGTCCGGACCCCGGGGCCGGCGGCGGCCAGGGTGTCCGGGCCGATCAGGATCTCACCGGCGGCGGCGTTCTGTTCCAGGCGGGCGGCGATGTTGACCACCTCGCCGGAGACCATGGCCTGCCGCAGGGTCGCCGAACCCGTCACCGCCTGGCCGGTGTTGAGTCCGATGCGCATCTCCAGCCGGACCCCGACGCCCTGCTCCAACCGGTCGTTGAGCCCGGCCAGCGCCGCGCGCATGGCGAGGGCGGCGGCGACCGCCCGGCGGGCGTCGTCCTCCCCCACGGCCGGCACGCCGAAGACGGCCATCACGGCGTCCCCGATGAACTTCTCGACGGTGCCGCCCTGTTCCTCGATGAGCTGCCGCATCAGGTCGAACCAGCGCAGCGTCACCGAGCGCAGGGTCTCGGCGTCCAGTGCCCCGGAGAGCGCCGTGGAGCCCACCAGGTCGCAGAAGAGGACGGTCACCACCTTGCGGCCGGTGGTCTTGGCCGGGGCCGGACCGGTGGCGCACGGGCTGCCGCAGGACGGGCAGAAGCGTGCGCCGGGCGGCAGTGCGCTCCGGCACGAGGTGCAGGGCATGGTGGATTCCTCCGGTGGACGCGGGACCGCGGGGCGGCCGGGGGTCAGAAGAGTGCGCCGCCCGCCACGTCGGCGTGGGCCTGCACTTCGGGGGCGGCCGCGTCGAGCCGGCCCCTGATGTCGACGAGCAGCGCCAGCTCCTCGGGGGCGAGCGCCCGCAGTACCTCGTACTGCTCCTCGCTGAGGGCGTCGAGTTCGAAGCCGGCGGCGGCCAGCGCCTCCAGGGTGGGCTCGGACGGGGCGTCGTCCTGGGGCCGGGGGTGCGCGGTCACGGGTGTCCTCCGGGGTCGGTGGCGAGGGAGAGGAAGAGCCGGGTGAGCAGGTTCGCGGTGTGCAGCGCGCTGACCGAGACGGCCCGCTGCCGCTCCGGGGGCAGGGCGAGCTCGTCGAGCACCCGGTGCAGGTCGTCGAGGTGGCCGCCGTCCAGTTCGGCGTGCTCCCTCAGGGTGCGGAAGGCGCCGTCGGGGAGCCCGGTGGCCGCCGCGAGCCGGTCGGCGAGCCGCGGCCCGGGGGCGTTGCCCTCCAGGACCGCGATGTACCCGAGCAGGGCGACGGGGTGTTCGTGCTCGATCCGGTAGTACTGCGCCCCGGCGAGCTCGACGGCGACGGGGTGCGGCACGGCGGCCGGCCCGGCCCCGGCGACCGCCAGGTCCTCGAGCAGCCACAGGTCGTGGTCGCGCTCCTCCTCGGCGTGCCGGCCGTAGTACGCCCCGAGGTGCCGCGCGGCCGGGTCGGCCAGTCCTGCGCAGCGCTCGGCGGCCCGCTCCAGCAGCGGCACCGAGGCCCGCACCAGGGGATACATGGCCGCGAGGTAGCGCGGGTACCGCTCCCGGAGCCCGTCCGGCCGCCACAGGCGCGCGGTGGCGGCCCGCAGGGCGGTGGTGGTGGGCGCGAGTTTGGTCCGCAGGGCGAGCGAGGCGGTGACGGTCATCGGCGGCTCTCCAGAGGTGCGGGGGCCGACTCGACCAGGTGCGCGTAGCGGGCGCAGCCCATCCGGCTCACCAGGGCGGCGGGGCCGGCGGCGCGCTGCTGCTCCGCGCCCAGCCGGTCCAGGAGTTCACCGACCCGGCCGCCGGCCTCGCGGGCCGCACCGGCCAGGACCTCGGGGCGGTCGGCGAGCGCGTGGCAGCTGCGGCAGTAGCCGGCCGGGGCGGGCGAGGTGCCGTAGCGGGCGTGCAGCCTCCGGGGTCCGACGGCGCGCAGCATCCGCAGCACCGGGGAGGCCAGGGAGCGTTCCCGCACGGCCGCCCAGTCGTCCTCGGCGATGTGGCCCAGCCGCAGGTGCGCGGGCACCGGGCGGCGGTCCACCGTCCACTGGTTGCAGCAGGCGGCGACGGTCCCGTCGAAGGCCACCACCGGCCAGGCGGCGAGGGTGCAGGGCGCGGCCACCGAGCCGTCCGGCCCGTCCGGGGTCGGCCGGACCAGGCCGGTGGCGCGGCCGAGCGGCCGGATCTCGTTGACGAGCAGGGGCACCCGGCCGGCGAAGACGCGGCGGACCTCGGCGACCACGTCCGCGAGGTAGGGGTCCTCGGGTCCGGTGCCGGTGAGGTGGATGCTGGCGGGGACCCCGGCGTCGAGCACGGCCCGCAGGGCGCGCAGCACGTGCTCGCGGGGGACCTCGCGCTCGTGGTGGACGTCCAGGCTGGCCGAGAAGTGGTCGAGGGTCGTGATCGCCCGCATGATCCGGTCCGGGACGCGCCCGTCGCGGGCGAAGAACATGCCGCTGAGCAGGGCGGTGCGGGAGCCCGCGGCGCGGGCGAGGCCGGCCGCCCGGGCGGCCAGCTCCGGCAGGAGCAGCGGTTCGCCGCCGGTGAGCATGACCACCTCGGGGCGGTCCTCGGGGCCGAACGACCCCAGGAAGCGCAGCAGGTGCGCCGGGTCCGGCTCCTCGGAGGCCGCCATGGAGGAGTTCGTGGAGCAGTGCGCGCAGCTCATGGGGCAGCGCCGGGTGAGGGCCACCAGCAGGCCGCCGCAGGGGACCGGCCGCAGGCCGATGAGCTCCGCCAGTTCCACGTGTCCTCCTCCGTGCTCGTGTCGCGCGCTCGTGCGCGCGGATGATGCCCCGGATACTGCCCGGAGCCGGCCCGGTTCCGGTTCACGACCGCCTGGTGATCGGTACATCCGCAGGTCGGCGGGGGTGAACGGGGGCCGCCGGACGCGGAGTCGAGGCGCCGCTGGGGTCCGTACCGAGCCCCTGGGCTCGGGGTATACCGGCGTCGAACCGCCGGCCAGGCGTTCCCGTACCCGGGCTCCGTAGCTTTCTTCTCAGACGGCGCCACAACGACGCCGCCGACGAAGGAGAACAGCATGTCTGAGAACACCAAGCCGCAGACCGAGACCGAGGACATCGAGGTCGTCGCCCACGGTGAGGACGAGGAGGCCGAGGCCGGCTGCATCGTCAACCACTCCGCGGAGATGTGACAGCTCCTCACCGAGCCTGAGGCTCACCGAGCCTGATGCACCGCGCGGGCCCCTCGGCTCTGGCAGATCCTGCCCAGAGCCGGGGGCCCGCGGCCACCTCGGCACCGGAACCACCACGCCCACGGAGCGGCGCCCATGAAGATCCTCCTCTGCCCGCTCAGTGACGGCGGCTACCTCTATCCGGCGATCGCGGCCGGACTCGAACTCCGGCGCCGGGGCCATGACGTCAGCCTGCTGGGCCGGGCCACGGCCGCCCCCGTCGCCGCCGACGCCGCACTGCCCTTCGCCGTCGCCGAGGAGTACGGCGGCCACCGGGCCTTCTCCGCCACCTGGTGGGGACCCACCGGCGCCGCGCAGTACCGCGCGACCCTGCGCGCCGCCCGCGACAGCGGAGCCGACCTGCTGGTCACCTCCGTCCTGAGCAACGGCGCGCTGCTCGCCGCCGAGACCCTGGACATCCCGGTCGCCGTGATCGGCCTCTCGGTGCACCTGTGGAACTACCGGTCCGGCGGCGAGGACGAGCCGCCCCTGGGCCGGACCCGGCAGAGCCGTACCGACGACTGCCTGCGGATCCACCACGACCTGCGGGAGCAGACCGGACTGGCGGGGCGCGCCGCCCGCTGGGCGGACGAACCGCTGCTGGGCGACGCGCTGCTGCTGCGCGGGGATCCGGAGCTGGAGTACCCGGGCGCGCGCCTGCCCGAGCGGATCCACCACGTCGGCCCGCTGTCCTGGGAGCCGACGCCCGACCCGGCGGAGGTAGAGGCGATCACGGACCACCTGGCGCGCAACGGCAAGCCCGTGGTCTACGTCCACCTCGGCCGCTTCTTCGAGGGCAAGAGCCTGTGGCCCCGGCTCAACGAGGCCTTCACCGGCGGCCGCTTCCAGGCCGTGGTCGAACAGGGCCGCTCGACCGACCCGCGGCCGGACCCGGCCGCCGACGTCCTGCTGGTCCGCAAGCGCTGGATGGCGCCGCTGGTCGACCGCGCCGGCCTGGTGCTGAGCAACGGCACCTCCGCCCCCGTGCTGGCCGCGCTGCTGCGCGGCCGGCCCCTCGCGCTGTCCCCCAACGGCTCCGAGCAGCCCCTGCTCACCGGCGCCTGCCTGCGGGCCGGCGTGGCCGTGCACCTCCCGAACAACCCGGCCACGGCGGCCGGGGCGCTGCTGGAGTCCGCATGGCGCGACGACGCGCTCCGGGCGCGCGCGCAGCTGCTCGGCGGCCGGCTGGCCGCGGCGGACGGCGCGACCCGCGCGGCGGACCTCGTCGAGCGGGTGGCCGGGGCGGCCGCTCCCCCGGCCGGCGCCCGTGCCGCCGTCCCCGCCGGCGCGTCCGTTTCCCCGAAGGAGAACCATGAGTACGCGACCAGCCGGCCTCGATGAGGCCCTGACCAGCCTGTCGGCGGGCGCCCGGCGGTGGCTGGGGCTGCACGCCGCCTACCTCGACTCCCCGGCCGCACACACCGAACTGCCCACCACGCCACGGGTGAAGGCCCTGCTGCAGCTCGCGATGCTGCGGCGCTACTGGGAGCGGTGCGCCCCCGCGGACCCGGCCCTGGCCGAGGTGACCGCGGTGGTCGAACGCGTCTGGCAGAGCCCGGAGTTCACCCGGCTCCTCACCCTCGACCCCCGCTACGGACGTCAGTACGAGCTGATGTACGGGGCGCTGGCACCGACCGGGGTCACCACCGACGCGCCGCGCGCCGCCCTGGACCGGCTGGTCGCCGGCAGCTACCTGGCGCCGGGCCGCAAGGCGCCCTTCCTGCACCTGGAAGCCCGCTTCTACGCCGATCTCGCGGGCGTGCCGCACCGGTTCGCCCCGTACGAGGAGCTGTACGAGGCCAGTCCGCTGCCCCGCGCCGCCACCCTGCCGGTGGCGGACCTGGACGGCTGCCAGGTCGCGCACACCGTCCTCTACCTCAGCGACTTCGGCCTGCGCGAGCCCCGCCTCCCCGAGGAGGAGCGCCGGCGGGCACTGCGCGTGGTGGAGCGGCTGACGGACCACTGCGTGGTCCTGGACGACTGGGACGTGGCGGCGAAGCTGCTGCTGGCCCAGCACTGCCTGGGCGCCGACCCGCGGCGCACCTCCTCCGGCGCGGCCGCCCTGCGGATGCTCCTTGCGGCCCAGGCCCCCGACGGGGCGATCCCCGGACGCTCCGCCGCCGAACACGCCCGTGCGCACCCCACGCCGGTCGACTACTTCCGCAAGTCCTACAAAATCACCCTCGTCGTGGCCCTGATGGCGTTGATCGTCACCGGCGGCCGGCCCGAAGAGCCCGCCCTGACAGCGGCAACGGCCCATCAGGAGGCCCTGTGAGCATCGACCAAGCAGTGAGCATCGCCACCACCGTGGGCCTGCGCCCGGGCGCGAGCCCGGAAGGTGCCCCGCCGGTCGCGGACCCCGCGCCCCTGCCCTCCGGCGCCCGCCTCCTCAAGGGCGAGCAGAACTGGTGGTTCCTGGGCCCGGGCGGGGTGGCCAAGCTCAAGGACCGGCACGTCGACGCCGCCGGCGAGCTGCGCCCGGAGGCGCAGGAGTGGCTGGCCGACCGCGGGATGTTCCGGCGCAGCCCGATCCGCGCGTACTCGCTGACCGTCCTGACCAGCACCCACTGCAACCTGGGCTGCGGGTACTGCTTCCAGAACACCGCCCAGGACGAGGCGGGCGGCAGCCGGCCGCCGCGGATCGGCCGCAGCCGCCTCACCTCGCAGACCATCACCGACATCCTCGGCTTCACCGAGCGCCAGATGGCCGCCGTGGGCCTGGAGAAGCTGCGCATCCTGCTCTTCGGCGGGGAGCCGCTGCTCAACCCGCGCGGCTGCCTGGAGCTGCTGGAGCGGGCCGGGAAGCTGGCGCCGACCTCGGCCTGGATGATCTCCAACGCCACGCTGCTCACCCCGTCCCTGGCCCGCCGGCTCGCCGACCTGGGGCTGAACTCGGTCCAGGTCACCTTCGACGGGGACCGCCCCGACCACGACCGGATCCGGATCGGCCGGGCGGACGGCGGCGCGACCTACGACAAGATCGTCGGCAACATCGCCAAGGCCTCCGAGAACACCTCGATCCACTGGACGCTGCGGGTCAACGTCTCCCAGGAGACCTTCCACGGCGTGGACTCCCTGATCGACCGGCTCGCCGGCGAGCTGGACCCGTCCCGCTGCACGCTGTACTTCGCCCGCATCGGCGACGTGGGCGTCGGCTACTCCAACAGCCTGCTGCACACCGGCGAACTGCCGGCCGCCTTCACCCGCTGGCAGCGCCGCGCGCTCGACCTCGGCTTCACCGTCAGCCGTCCCGGCGCCGGCAAGAGCTGCGCCACCTGCGGCCACACCGACGGCCGCTACGGCGCGGTGGTGAGCGCCGACGGCACCCTGGCCAGCTGCTGGGAGACCGCGGGCAAGCCCGACTGGGAGGTCGGCACGGTCACCGAGGGCTACCTGCCGGCCGCCGAGACCGGCGAGCGCTGGATCGCCTGCCAGGACCTGTACCGCTACGACGAGGACGCGCGCACCCTCGCGCGGTTCCGCGACTCCGTCGACACGGCGCTGCTGGACTACCTGCACGAGACGGGGCGCCTGTAGCCATGTCCTCACCTCTGGAGCGGCTGGCCGCCGGTGCGCTGGCCTGGCTGGACGGGCACCTGGACCATTTCGACCCGTTCTCGGCGAGCGCCCGGACGGCGGCCTACGGCAAGGCCAAGGCGGCTCTCGAACTGGGGCTGCTCTGCCACTGCGCCGGCCGGCTGCCCGAGCCCCCGGAGGCGCTGGACGCGGCGGGCGCCCTGGTCCGCAAGCTCTGGCAGGACCCGGACTTCCCGGCCCTGTTCGACGAGGTGCCGTCGTACGCGGCCACCTACGGGCTGGTCTACGCCGCCCTGGCGCCCGAGGGGATCGACCGCACCCAGGTCCGGGCGGTCCTCGGCCGGCTCGGCCCGGCGCTCCTGTCGCCGCAGGGCAAGACCCCGTACCAGCGCATCGAGCTCCGCCACTACGCGGACAAGGCCGGGGTCGCGCACGGCGTCGAGCCGTACGCCGAGCTGCTGCCGCACAGCCCGCTGCTGGCCTTCCGCGCCGGCCCGGCGGACGGCCCGCCGCTGCCCCTCCCGCAGGCGTACGGCGTCACCCACGCCGCCTTCTACCTCGGCGACTTCGGCCGCACCGCCCCCGGGCTGGACGCGGCCGGTCTGGCGCACGCCCACGACCTGGTCGAGCGGATGCTGCGGCACGGCGTCGCGCACGAGGAGTGGGACCTGATCGCCGAGCTGGTCCTCACCCAGTTCATCCTGGGGAGGGATCCGCTGCGGACCCCCTCGGGGGCCGCGGCCGTGGCCTGCCTGGTACGGGCCCAGCGGCCGGACGGGGCGCTGCCGGGACGCTCGGCGGAGCTGGCCGCACAACCGGCCGCCCCCGGCGCCGAGTTCTTCGGCCGGGCGTACCACACGACCCTGGTCACCGCCCTCATGGCACTGGTCGTCGCCGCGCCGAGGCCGTCATGAGCCCGCGGCTGACCCTGATCAACCGCGACTACACCCGGCTCTGGTTCGGCCAGGCCGTCTCCTCCGTCGGGGACGCCGTCTTCAACACGACGCTGGTGCTGTGGGTGGCCACCGTGCTGGCCAAGGACCAGTCCTGGGCTCCGGTGGCGGTCAGCGGCATCGTGATGGCCTCCAGCGTCGCCGTGCTGGGCATCGGCCCGCTCGCCGGCGTGTTCGTGGACCGCTGGGACAAGCGCGCCACGATGCTGCGCTCGGAGGCGCTGCGCGGCGTGCTCGTGGCCGTGCTGACCGCGCTCACCTTCCTGCCGGCCGGCGCCCTGCCGACCGGGGCCTGGCTCGCCCTGGTGTACGTGACCGTGCTGCTGCTCAACGCCGCCGGCCAGTTCTTCTCCCCCGCGCGCTTCGCCGTCCTCGCGGACCTGGTGACCGGGGACGCGGACCGGGCCCGGGCGGCCGGCATCGCGCAGGCCACCGGCGAGACGGCCTGGATCATCGGGCCGCCGCTCGCCGCGCCCCTCCTCTTCACCGCCGGACTCCAATGGGCGCTGCTGCTCAACGGCCTGTCCTACGCGGTCTCCTACCTCGCGATCCGGTCCATCAGGGCGACGGGCACGCCGTCCGGCGCCGTCCGGCCGGCCGCCGCGCCGCGCGAACGGACCGGCGTGCGGCGCGAGTTCATGGACGGGCTGCGCTTCTTCGCGGGCAGCAGGTTCCTGGTCGCGCTGCTGCTGCTCGCCGTCATCGGCCAGTTCGGGGTCGGCGCGCTGGGCACCCTCAACATCTTCTTCGCCACCGACAACCTCCATGCGGACGCCCGGCTCTACGGCTACCTCGGCATGGCCATGGGCGCCGGCGGCATCGCCGGGGCGCTGGCCGGCGGCCGGGTGGTGCAGTGGCTGGGCGCCCGCCGGGCCACCTGGATCAGCCTGCTGGTCAGCGGCGTCCTGCTGGTCGCCTACTCCCGGCAGACCGGCTTCCTGGGCGGCGTCGCCCTGCTGTTCGTGTTCACCGTGCCGCTCACGCTGCTCAACACCGCGATGTCACCGCTGCTGCTGGCGGCCGCCCCGCCGGACTACCGGGGCCGGGTGATGGCCGTGTTCTACCCGGTCACCCGGCTCGCGTCGATGCTCTCGGCGGTGCTGTCCGGCTGGCTCGCCGGATCGGTCCTGCGGGGCATGGGCGGCTCGGTCGCCGGCTTCCGCTTCGGCCCGGTCGACACGATCATCGCCGTCTCGGGGCTGGTGGTCCTGCTGGCCGGCTTCTTCGCGATGGCCGCCCTGCCGGGCACGCCGGACGACCGGGAGGCCGCCGAGGACGTCGCCGACCCCCCGGCTCCCCATGATCCCACGGCGCCCCTCGATGCTCCGCCGCCACCTGATGCTCCGGCGCCCATTGATTCCCCGTCCAAGACCCGTCCGTTGGCGCGCTGACCCCGGACGCCCCACAGGAATGAGTACGCACATGCCCGAGACCGAGCAGCCGCAGCCCGAGGAGGGGGCGGACCTCGAGGTCGTCGCCCACCAGGACGACGAGGAACAGGCCGCCGCCTGCTGCATCATCAACTGGTCCAACGAGCTCTGACCGACCGGCCGATGAGAGAGCAACGAGTGACCACGCAGCCCCGCCGCTACCCGCACGCGGACCGGGCGGAGGTCGTCGAGGAGCTGC
This sequence comes from Streptomyces sp. NPDC089919, assembly GCF_040684615.1. Lineage (NCBI taxonomy): Bacteria > Bacillati > Actinomycetota > Actinomycetes > Kitasatosporales > Streptomycetaceae > Streptomyces > Streptomyces sp. NPDC089919. The sequence goes on along the minus strand of NZ_JBFBGK010000098.1, from coordinate 20,894 downwards.
ACGGGCTGCGCGTGGCCGACCCGTACCGCGCCCTGGAGGACGCCGCCGACGACGCGACGGTCCGCTGGGGCGCCGAGCAGGACGCGCTCTACGACGCGGAGCGGGCGACCTGGACGGACCTGGCCGACTGGCAGGCCGAGGTGGCGGCGATCGACGCCGTCGAGCGGGTCCGGTCCCCCGAGGTCCGCGGCGACCGGACCTTCTGGCTGCGGCAGGACGCCGGCCAGGAGCACCCGGTGCTGATGGTGGCGGAGGCCGGGGCGGACCCGGCGGGCCGGGTCCTGCTGGACCCCGTCGCCCTCGACCCGTCCGGCCGCACGGTCCTCGACTCCTGGCACCCCTCGGTGGAAGGCGACCTGCTGGCCGTCCAGGTGTCCCGCAACGGCACCGAGGACTCGGAGCTCCGGGTGCTCGACGTGGCCACCGGGGCGGTCGTCGACGGCCCGGTGGACCGGGTGCGCAGGTCGTCCATCGGCTGGCTGCCCGGCGGCACGGCCTTCTACTACGTCCGCACCCTCGACCCCCGGCTGCACCCCGGCGAGGAGCGCTACCACCGCCGGGTCTGGCTGCACCGGGTCGGCTCCGACCCGGCCACCGACGCCCTCGTCTTCGGCGAGGGCCGGGACCGGACGCAGTTCTACAGCCTCTCGGTGACCGCCGACGGCCGCTGGCTGGCCATCACGGCCACCCTCGGCACCGGCCGCGGCACCGACCTCTACCTGGCCGACCTGACCGCGGGCCCCCTCGAACGCCCCGAGCTGCGGCCGGTCCAGGAGGGCCGGGGGGCCGCCACCCGGCTGCACGCGGTACCCGGCACCGGGCCGCGGGACCTGGTGTGGCTGCGCACCGACCGCGACGCCGCCCGCGGCCGCGTCATGGCCTGTCGGCCGGCCGAGCTGCACCGGGGGCCCGAGGCCTGGCGGGAGGTGGTCCCCGAGCGGCCCGACGCGGTGCTCAGCCACTTCGTGGTGCTCTCCGGCCCGGAGCTGGGGCACCCGCTGGGGCTGGCCGCCTGGACCCGGAACACCGTGGCCGAGGTGACCGTGCACGACCTGGTGGAGGGCCGGCAGGTGGGCACGGTCCCGCTGCCCGGCACCGGCGCGGTCGGCGACTTCTCGGCCGGGGCACCCGGCGGCCACGAGGCGTACTTCGTCTACACCGACTTCGTCACGCCCCCCAAGGTGCTCCGCTTCGACGCCCGCACGGGGCTGGCCACGCGCTGGGAGCGCAACGCCCCCGACGCTCCGGAGATCGGCGGCGCCGTCACCCGCCAGGTCGCCTTCCCCTCCCGGGACGGCACCACGGTGCGGATGTTCGTGATCTCCCCCACCGGGAGTCCGGACCTGCCCCGCCCCGCGCTGCTCACCGGCTACGGCGGCTTCGGCCGGACCATGTCGCCCCGGTACCGCGCCCAGGTGCTGGCCTGGGTCCGGGCCGGCGGGGTCTTCGCCTGGGCCGGTCTGCGCGGCGGCGGCGAGGAGGGCGAGGCCTGGCACCGGGCGGGCAGCGGGCGGAACAAGCAGAACAGCTTCGACGACTTCGCCGCGGCCGGCGACGCGCTGCTCGCGCAGGGCTGGACCGAGCCCGGGCGCCTGGCGATCATGGGCGGCTCCAACGGCGGGCTGCTGGTGGGCGCCGCCCTCACCCAGCAGCCGGAGAAGTACGCCGGGGTGGTGTGCTCGGCGCCGCTGCTGGACATGGTCCGCTACGAGCACTCCGGCCTGGGGCCCAGCTGGACGCCCGAGTACGGCAGCGCGCAGGATCCGGAGCTGCTGGCGACGCTGTTCGGCTACTCCCCCTACCACCGGGTCACGCCCGGGACCGCCTATCCGGCGGTGCTGCTGGTCGCCGCGGACGGGGACACCCGGACCGATCCGCTGCACGCCCGCAAGATGTGCGCCGCGCTCCAGCACGCCTCGGCCGGTACCGGTCCGGTGCTGCTGCGGCTGGAGCGCGGGGTCGGCCACGGCGACCGGTCCGCGTCCCGCGCGGTGGCCCTGCAGGCCGAGTGCCTGGCGTTCCTGGCGGGGCGGGTGGGGCTGCCGGCCCCGCGGCGGTCCGGTCCGGCGCGGCCCTGACGCGCCGGTGCCGCCCGATGCAGGGGGGCGGCACCGGCGTCCGGGGCGCTCAGCCGGGGGTCAGCACCGGGGTTCCCAGCCCGCACGCCCGTGCATACAGCCTTATCAGGTGCGGGAGTTCGTACTGCGCCGCGTGCGCCGTGACCTCGCCGCAGGGCGAGGCCACCATCCCGGCGTCGATCAGCGCCTCCACCACCCGTACGGCGTGCCGCTCGTCGCAGCCCAGGGCCTCGGCGGCCTCGGCCAGGCCGAAGGGCCCCTCGCCGGTCCCCGCGGCCAGCCGCTCCGCGTCCCGGCCCCAGTCGGGCGGCAGGGCGTCCCAGCCCTGGGCCAGCCACCTGCGCACGGACACGTCGCCAGAGGTCAGTTCGTCCAGCGCCCCGGCGGGGTCGGCGAGCCGGTCCGCGAACTCCCACAGCGGTACGTGCCGCAGGACCGCCAGCCGCATCCCGCTGACCCGGACCGCCAGCGGCGATCCGCCGCAGGCCCGCACGATGCGCAGGGCCGCCTCCCGGTCGGCCCGCACCCGGGCCTGGCCGACGAGCCCGCCGAGCAGCTGCATCGACTCGGCGGTGCCCAGCGGCGCCACGGAGACGCGGTGCACGGGTGCCAGGCCGCCCAGTTGGCCGCGGGCGGTGAGCAGCACCCGGCCCCGGCCCCCGCACGGCAGCAGCGGCCGCACGGCGCGCTCGTCGGGTACGTCGTCCAGGACCACCAGCACCCGGTGCGCCGCCAGCCAGTCCCGCCAGGCCTCGGGCCCGGACAGCCCGCTGCGGCCGGTCCGTTCGGCGAGCTCCGCGAGCACCGCCGGCAGCGGCCGGGTCCGGCCCTCGGCGTCCCGCAGGGAGACGCAGAGCCGCCCGTCGGGGAACCGGTCGCCGAGCAGGTGGGCGGCGCGCACCGCCAGTGTGGTCTTCCCGGCCCCGGCGGGGCCCGACAGGAGCACGATGCGGCCGGCCGCGTCCTCCTCCAAGAGGGCGGTGAGCCGGCTCAGTTCCTCGCCGTGCCCGGTGAAGTCGACCAGGTCGGGCGGCAGGACCACGCGCGGCCGCGGGGCCGGCTTCCGGGCGGCCGGGCCGGCCCCGGTGCGGTCCTCGCCCGCGAGGATCGTCCGGTACCGGGCCGCCATGGCGCCGCCCGGCTCCAGGCCCAGTTCCCGGGCGAGGAGCTGGCGGTAGTCGTCGTACGCCGCCAGCGCCTCGGCCTGCCGGCCGGAGCCGGCCAGGGCGCGCATCCACGCGGAGCGCAGCCGCTCCCGCAGCGGGTGCCGCTCCACCAGGTCGCGCAGCCCCTCGGCCACCGCGGAGGCGCCGCCCAGCTCCAGCTCCGCCTCCGCCCAGCTCTCGTAGGCCGTCAGGTGGCGCAGCTCCAGCCGTTCGGCCTCCTCGGCCAGCCGGGGCGACTGCCGCAGGTCGTCGCCGAGCGGCGGCCCCTGCCACAGGTCCAGGGCCTGGCGCAGCAGCCGGGCGGCCGGACCGGGCTCCTGGCCCTCGGCGGCCCGTACCAGGGCGCGGAAGCGCAGCAGGTCCAGCTCGTCCTCGGCCACCCGCAGCAGGTAGCCGCCGCCGGTGTGGGTGAGCCGGGGCCGGTCCCGGTCCTCGTCCGCGAGCAGGGTGCGCAGGGCGCTGACGTACACCTGGAGGTTCTTGCGGGCGGTGCGCGGCGGCTCCTCCTGCCAGACCGCGTCGGTCAACGCGTCGACGGGGACCGGGGTGTTGGCGGAGCCGAGCAGGGTGGCGAGCACGACCCGCTGCTTCAAGGGGCCCAGCGGCAGCGGCCGGTCGTCCCGGTGCACCGCGAGCGGGCCGAGGGCGGAGAACCTGAGCGTGCCGGCTGACCCGGCGGGCTGCGCGAACGGCGGCATGGTGCGAACCTCCGTAGGGGTGGCGGGAGTCGGTCGGTCCCCTCGATCCTCCGTGACCGGTACCCGTCACACATCGGTGCCGGACCCGCACAGTCGTTCCCCCGGTGGGCGGGGTATGGGGGATCGCACCCCCATGTAGGGGACCGCGCCCCCATATAGACGGGGGCCGCCCCCATCCCGGGGGCCGGCAGCCACCCCCGTCCGCCCGCGTCCGGCCCGGCGCCGCCCGTCAGCCCTGCGCCCGCTCAGCCGACAGGGCGCACAGGGCCGAGCGGTCGGCGGCGCCGGTCTTGGTCATCAGGCTCGCCATGTGCTTCTCCACCGTCCGGGGCGAGATGCACAGGGTCTGGGCGATCTGCTGGTTGCCGGGCCGCTCCGCGAGCAGGACGAACACCTCGTACTCGCGGGGGGTGACGCCGGCGGTGCGCAGGTCCGCGGGGATCCGCTCGCGGCCGCCCCGGCGCTGCGGGACACCGGCGCCGGCCTGTCGCAGCAGGGCCCGGCAGGCGCCGGCCACCGGCGGTACGCCCGCCTCGTGGAAGTACTCCTCGGCGGTCCGCAGCCAGCCGACCGGCTCGCCCCAGGAGTCGGCGAGGGCCGCCTCCGCGGTCAGCCGCAGCGCGAGGTGCCAGGCCTGCGGGAAGACCGTCGCCGCCCGGCCGGCCCGCTCCACGGCCCGCCGCGCGCCCTCCGGATCGCCGTCCCGGCCGCGCAGCACCGCGTCCGCCAGGCCCAGGAACATCTGGTTCCAGGCCAGCTGGCCGCCCGGTGAGTCCAGCGCCTCCCGGTAGGCCTGCCGCCCGGCCTCCTCGCCGTCGAGGACCCGCAGCAGGGGGCCGAGCCCGTACCGGCCGCTGAGGTAGAAGAAGCTCGGGTGCTCGCGCTCCCAGGCCAGCGCCACCTCGAGCTCGGCCTTGGCCCGCTCCCGGTCCTCGCCCATCAGCGCGCCCACGGCCTGGCACAGGCCGCGCTGCAGCGGCACGAGCATGGACTCCTCGCCGCCGGCCCGGCGGAACCGGGACAGGGCCCGTTCCTGTTCGCGGGTCCGGCCCTGGTGGGCGGCCAGGGTGGCGTCGACCAGGAGCAGGTAGCGGTGGGTCGAGAGGTTCTGGAGCCGGGCGCTGGCCTCCACCAGCCGCTCGGTGATGTCCCGGGCCCGGTCCCAGCGGCCGGCCAGCACGCTCTGCATGGCGAGCAGGCCGTCGACGGACTGGAGCAGGGCCAGCGAACCGAGTTCCTGGGCCGCCGCGCGGGCGGTCTCCAGCCGGGTCGCCTCGCCGGTCCGCATGAACGCGTTGGTGCCGAGCCGGACCAGCGCCTCGGCCCGGTAGAGGGCGAGCCGGTGCTCCTCGGCCACCGCGAGCATCCGCTCCAGACAGGAGTCGGCCGCATCGAAGCCGCGCTCCCGGGACAGCATGGCCAGCAGCTGCCAGGCCTGGGCGGCCACCACGGGCCGGCCGCGCTGCTCGGCGGTGAGGGCGGCGCCGCGGGCGGAGCGTTCCGCCTCGGCCAGCCGCTCGCGGCCGTCCGGGCCCGCCAGGCCCACCGGCCCGGGCCCGCCGGACCCGCCGTCCTGCTCGGGCAGCAGCGCGAGGTGGCCCTCGACCACCGCGAGCGCCGCTTCCTGTTCCGGGCGGGGGGTGCTGCCGAGCAGGGTGCGGGCCGCCCGGATCCGCCGCCGGGCCTCGTCCTGCTGCTCCGCCATGGTCGCGACCCAGGCGACCTGGGTGTGCGCCTGGGCCCGCTCCTCCGCGGCCCGCGATCCGGCGGGGGTCGGCGGCAGGTCGTCGAGGAGCGCGGCCGCCTCGTCGAGCCGGCCGGACTCGGCCTGGGCGATGGCCAGTTGGACGGTGACCTCGTCCCGCTCCTCGTCGGCCGCCAGGCCCCGGGCGCGCTCCAGGAGCACCGCGGCCGAGCCGGACGCGCCGGCGTCCAGCATCTGCCGGCCGACCTGGGCGAACTCCCGGGCGGCGGCCACCGTGTCGCCGGCCGCCAGTCGCAGGGTCGCAATCAACTGCCGCTGGTCGCCGGAGAGTTCGGCGCCGCACCCCTCGATCGCGGTGGCGGCGCGGCGGGCCAGCGCGGCCTGCTCGGCGGGCGGCAGCGAGGCCCGCAGCGCGTCCGCGGTCAGGGCGTGCCGGAAGGCGTAGTGGTCGTGGGCGGCGCCGTCGGGGGCGATGATCCCCACCTCGGAGGCCGACCGGAGGTGGGCGAACAGCGCCCGGTCGTCGAGTCCGGTCACCGCCCGCAGCGCCCCGACGGAGAACCGGCCGCCGAGCGTCGCCGCCACCAGCAGCAGCTCCCGCACCGGTTCGTCCAGCCGGTCCAGCCGGCGCGCCCAGCTGCGGACCGCGCCGGTCGGGACGGTCGCCCCGCCCTGCTCGGCCAGCTGCCAGCCGCCGTCCTGCCGGCTCAGCCGTCCGGTGTCCAGCAGGTCGGCCAGCAGGACCTCCACCAGGTACGGGTTCCCGCCCGCCCACTGCGTGAGGTGCCGGTGCGCGCCCGGCGGGACCTCGGCCGGTCCGGCGTCCAGGCAGGCGGCGGCCATGTCCCGTACGGCGCTCTCGTCCAGCGGCCCCAGCTCGCGTACCGAGGCGGTGTTGCGCAGCTCCGCGGCGAGCGCGAGGTCCAGCGCCGGGCCGGGGTCGGGGCGGAGCGTGCCGATCAGCAGGACCGGCAGCTCGGCGACGTTGTCGACGATGTACTCGACCACCGCGATGGTCTCGGTGTCGGAGTCGTGCAGGTCCTCCAGCAGGATCACGCAGCCCCGCTCGCGGCCCAGCACGGCCAGCAGCCGCAGCAGCGCCTCGGCCAGTTCGACCAGCGAGATGGCGTAGCCGGGCGCCATCGCCTCGGCCCGCCACTCCGGCACCAGACCCGCCAACGCGGGCCGGTAGGGCTGGAGTTCGGGGTCCTCCGGCGCGCCGGCCGCCCGGAACCGCGAGGACAGCGCCTCGACCAGCGGCCGGAAGGGCACGACCAGCCCGGTGGAGGTGGCCCGGCCGCGCAGTACCGGCATGTCCCGGCCGTAGGCGCGCAGGGCCGACTCGCCGGCCAGCCGGGACTTGCCGATCCCCGCCTCGCCCACGAGGAACACCGCGTGCCCGGCACCCCGGCCGGCGCTCTCCAAAGCCGCGTCCAGCATCCGGAGTTCAGCGTCCCGCCCCACGATGACCGAAGACGTCGCTCGCATGTTCCCAGGTTACTTGATCTTGTTCGGGCACGGCAAAGGGCCGGGAACACCCGGCCCCTGCCCGATCCCGCACCCCGCCGCCCCGGTCACGCCGTCCCACGGCGGGGCGCACCGCGTGCTCAGAGCGGGACGGTGGCGGTGGTCCAGGGCATGTCCATGGAGGCCACGGCGCCGGAGTCGGCCGCCCGCAGCAGCCGGCTGCGCAGCCCCAGCAGCCCGCCCACCGCGGACACCGCATCGCCCAGCGGATGGTCCTGGGCAGCCGTCTCGGCTCCGACGATGCCGTCCAGGTACCGGGACGAGTCATTGATCTGCATGGCCGTTGTCCATCCTTCGTGCGTAGGGGAGTTGGTACATCGAGCTGTTCTGTGCTGCGGTGGTGGGCGATCAGGTGGATGGTTCCAGGAGCAGCAGGGACGGCACCCGGTCCGGGAAGCCGGCCCGCAGCAGCCCGTGCCCGATCCCCGCCAGCCCGGTCAGCAGACCGGGATGCGCCACCCCGTCCGGGGCGCCGCTGCGGGCCCCGGTCTCCTCGACCGACCCGAGGAGCGCCCCGGCCCGGCGGATCCAGTCCGGGCGTGCCTGCGGTACCGCGCCGTGGCCCAGGAGTTCGCACACCCCGGCCTCGCCGTGGCACAGGCTGTCGTCCCCGGCCGGCCGCGCCCGTCCCAGTTCTAAGACGGTCCCGCGGGCCCACTGCGCGAGCTGCGGGTCGGCCAGGGCGCCGGGTGCGTCCAGCACCGCGAGCGCGATGCCGGCCCGGCCCCGGCACCAGGCCGAGGCCCGCGCCCCGCCGGCCGGTGCGTCCGTGGGGGCTCCCCCGTGGCCCCCCGGACCCCGGCCGCCGGCCGGTTCACCGGCCACCGCCGCCCGCAGCGCGGACAGCCCGGCGATCCGGTACCGCTCTGCGCCGCCGGCCGCCGGGACGGACTCGGCGTACCGCAGCAGCGCCCAGCCGATCCCCGCGGCGCCGGCGGCGAAGCCCCGGCCGGCGGCCGTGGCGTCCGCCGCCGCCAACCGGTCGGCGCAGTCCCGCGCGTCCCGCCGGGCCCGCTCCCGGGCCTCCCCGGCGAGCGCCCCGCTCCGGTCCGCGGCCAGCAGGGCGACGAGGCCCCCCGCGACCCCCGCGCCCACGCCGTGCTCCCGCTCGGTCCGGGCCGCCGTACCCGCCAGTTGCAGCGTCTGCGCCGCCCAGGAGCCGACCTCCGGATCGTCCAGCAGCCGCGCCGTCTCGGCGAGCGCGTACCCGATGCCGCCGAGGCCGGAGAAGCCCCCCGAGCCCACCGCACCGAGGTCCGCGGGCCGGGCGCGCAGGGCGTCCAGCAGCCCGGGTACCGGCGCCAGGGCCGTCCGGGCCACCTCCGCGTAGTGCCCGGCCCCGGTCAGCGCCGCCAACTGGGCCAGGTACAGCGCCGGACCGGTGTACCCGCCGGCCAGGTCGGCCGGCATCGGACCGATCCGCCAGTACCGCTCGTCCAGCAGCTCCAGGCCGATCCAGTTGCTCCGCGGCCCCTCCCGGTACGCCAGCGAGACCAGCCGGTCCCCGACGGACCGGGCCGCCGACAGCAGCCGCTCCGGCTCCGGGGCCCGCTCCGCGGTGCGGGTGCGCCGGTCCGCGACGGGCCGGTGCACGGGCGCGCGGGAGGCCGTCGCCATCGCGGCCCGCACGATCCACTCCTGGTCCTGCCGGTCGACCGAGTCCAGCGCGGCGATCCGGCCGGCGACCCGGTCGGTCCCGGTCCGCTCCGCCACCCCCGCCAGCGGCCGGTCCGAGGTCCCCCACAGCCGGTCCCCGCCCGGGCGGGCCGTGAACAGCGGTACGTCCCCCGCCCACAGCTGGGCGATCTCCTCGTCCACCACGTCGGGCGCCGGTGGTGTCCCGAGCGCGTCGGTGCGCAGGGCCTCCAGGAACCGCTGCCGCTCCGCCGCGTCCCCGAGCAGGTCCGGGTGCGTGGACTCGTCGAGCAGCGTGCCGTAGACCCAGGTGGGCCGGATCAGCACCCGCACCTCGTCCTCGGCGAAGGCCTTCAACAGGGAGCTGTGGTGCAGCAGTTCGCCGCGGGCCGCGCCGATCGCGGTGTAGGCGGCGCGGAAGCCGGCGCACAGCGCGTCGACATGGGCCGCCGGCTCGACGGCACCGCCGTCCGCGAGCCGGGGCCGGTTGGCCGACTCGCCGAAGGTCCCGGCCCGGCGCACCAGGTGCATCCGGTCGGTGCCGGTACCGGCCCAGTCGGCCCGGGCCACCGGCGACACCGCCGCGCGGCCCCCGCCGACCGCGGACACGTCCAGGGCGCTGTCGTCGCCCACGAAGAGCTGGGGCAGCAGGCCCACCCGGTACACCGACTCGTTCAGCGCACGGGCGGCCGGGTCCTGCGGGGCGGTCCCCGCCGGCGGCGGGTGGAACAGCGTCTCCACGTCGACCAGGACCGGGTGCGCCCCGGCGGCGATCAGGTTCTCGTGGTGCAGGTCGGTACCGTCGACCAGGTGCAGCAGCGCCAGCAGCGCGCCCTGGCGGCGGTAGAACCGCTCGACCCCGGCGGCATCCGCGCAGGGCCCCGCGGCGACGAACTCCACCCACCCGTAGCCGCCCCGGTCCAGCACCCGCAGGGTGCGCAGGTCCACGGAGTGCGGCAGCGCGTTGAACCACTCGACCAGGTCGTTGAAGTGCCGGTGCGCGGACAGCGGCCGCGGCTTGTACACCAGCCGGGACCCGTCGGCGAAGCGCAGCAGCATCACGCTCCGGCCGCCCCGGTGCCCGTCACCGGCGCCCGGCTCCACGCCCACCAGCAGCCCCGGCCCGCCGCCGGACCCGGCCAGCAGACCGGCGGTCAGGTCGTCGTGGTCCGCCGCCAGCCGCTCCAGCGTCTGCGCCATGGCGTCCGCGGCGTCGAGCGCCGCCCGGCCCAGCAGCCGCGCCAGCACCGGACGGCCGGTCAGCAGGGCCGCCAGACCGGCCCGGGAGGCGGTACGCCCCAGGAAGTCCCGGAACCGGGCCCGGGTGTCGGCCCCGTCGAGGTGCCCGGCGGTCCGCGCCCCGTACAGCTCCAGGACCAGGGTCCGGGCCGCGGTCCGGGCCAGCCGGCCGCTGAGGTGCCCCTCCAGATCGCCCCGGACGGCGACCGGGTCCACCAGCCGGCGGGCCCGCTCCGACAGGCCGCGCTCCAGCCGCTCCCCCGCCAGGGCGGTGAACGGCCGCAGCACCCACTCGAAACCGCTCAGCCCCGGGTACTCCCCGTCGGGCGCCACCGCCCGCTCGGGCGCCGCGGCCCACGCCTCCTCGGCGAACTCGGCCCAGTCCGGCCGCCCTTCGCCCGCGCCGCCGCCGACGAGCCCGGCCCGCCACCACCGCCCGGCCCCCGTCAGCGGAACCGGATCCCCGGCCCGCCCCTGCCCCACCGACATCGCCCCTCCTCGAACCCGGCCCCTCTCCCGGGCCACCTCCGATCCTGGTACGGCGGGTGCCCCGCGCGCATGGGGAAGAGACCCCCATGTTTGTGCACCCCGCCTCAAGCGGTTCTCGAGCGGCCCGGCAGGCGGCCGGTGACACCCTGCCGTCGGGCCGGACGAGGCGGGCGATCCGGGCCGATACCGGTCGTATGCCGGCGCCGAACCGTTTCCATACCCGCCGTTCCTAGCGTCTGGCACGACCGCACCGGCCACCCCTGACCACCGCCGACCCGTCGCGAGGAGATTCCCGTGCTCGAAGGCTTCGCCGAAGCGCTCGCGGACCGGGAGTACTACCTGCCGCTGCCGAGCGCCCCCGACCCCGGGCCGCGCTTCGCCCCCGCCGACGTGCCGGCCGGCCGCTCCGGCGCCGACCAGGGCATCTGGACGTTCTGGGGCGGTCCGCAGGCCCCACTCGCCGACCAGGGCTGGAAGATCCACGTCTCGGCGCGGCTGGAGCGGGCGCAGCACGTGCTCGACACGGTCGCCGGGATCTGCTTCTCCGAGGGCGTGCCGTTCAAGCACCTGAGCGCCCGGCTCTTCTTCCTCTACCTCCACCACAAGCACGCCGGGCGCGCCCAGGCGGGCAAGTTCTGCGCCGTCTACCCGCCGGACGAGGCGACCGCCCGCCGGCTGCTGGAGCGCCTGCGCGACGCGCTCGACGGCGAGGAGGGCCCCTACGTCCTCACCGACCGGCGCTTCCGCGACTCGAAGACGGTCCACTACCGCTACGGCTCCTTCCGCGACCGCAGCCGGCTGCGCGCCGACGGCACCCGGGAGCCACTGGTCCTCGACGGCGCCGGCCACGAGGTCGCCGACCACCGCCTGCCCGCCTTCCTCCTGCCCGCCGGGATCACCGACCCCTTCGTCGAGGAGGAGGAACAGCCGCACGCGGGCCCGATCCTGATCCGCGACTACGAGGTCACCCGCGCGGTGCGGCTGAGCAACGCCGGCGGCACCTACCAGGGGATCGACCGGCGGACCGGCCGCACCGTCTTCCTCAAGGAGGCCCGCGCCCACAACGGCCTGGTCTTCGACGGGACCGACGCGCAGCAGCGGCTGCGGCACGAGTTCGAGGTGCTGCGCGACCTGCACACGGCCGCGCCCGGGGTGGGCCCCGAGCCGCTGGACCACTTCACGGAGTGGGAGCACGACTTCCTCGTCACCGAGTACATCGAGGGGCAGCCGCTGGTGGGCTGGCTCAGCCGGTCCACCCCGCTGGCCCGCGCCGACCGCACGGACGCGTCCGTGGCCTCGTACCACCAGGCCTGCCGGCTGCTGCTGGCCGGGCTGGACGCCGCGCTCGGCCACCTGCACGCGGCCGGCTACCGGTTCGGCGACCTCAGCCTGGGCAACATCATGGTCACCCCCGATGGCGGGGTCCGGCTGGTGGACTTCGAGGCGGCCTCGGCCCTGTCCGCGAAGCCCTCCGGGGTCAGCACCCCGGGCTTCACCCCGCCCCCCGGCCTGCTGCGGACCGACCCCGATCCGCTGCTCCAGGACCGCTACGGCATGGCGGCGGTCGCCCTGGCCTTCCTGGCCCCCTTCCACGAGATCGCCGAACACGCCCCCGCCAACCTGTCACTGCTGCGCCACGACCTGGCCGAGGTCGCCCCGCCCCAGGACCTGTGGCAGCGGGCCACCGTCTTCCACGCCGCGGCCGCGGACCGGGCCGGGGACCGGGACACCGCCGACCGCCTGCCCTCCCCCGCCGACCTGGCGGCCGATCCGCGCGGCTGCCTGACCCGGCTGGCCGAGGAGGTCGCCGCGGGACTGCTGGAGACGGCCGACGCCGACCGGCCGGAGTGGGTCTTCCCGCCCTCCCCCGAGGCCTTCCGCACCAACAACGTCTGCCTGGCCTACGGCACCGCCGGGGTGGTGCACGCCCTGCAACGCGCCGGGGTCGCGGTACCCGGTGAGATCCGCGCCCGGCTGCGCCGCGACGCGCTGGACGCCCGCGCCACCCTGCCCCCCGGACTCCTCGTCGGCTCCGCCGGCATCGCCCGGGCGCTGGCCGGCCTCGGCCTGCTCGACGAGGCCGTCGACCTGCTCGAACACGCCGACGGGCACCCGCTCACCGCCTCCTGCGCCACCCTGGCCGGCGGCCGGACCGGAGTGGGCCTGAGCTGGCTGGCCCTGCACCGGCTCACCGGCGAGGACGCCCACCTGGAGCGGGCCGCCGCGGCCGGGCAGGCCCTGCTGCGCGCCTCCGACCCGGCGGCCGCCCTCGGCGAGCGCGACGCCCGCGGCCTGCTGCACGGCCGCTCGGGACCCGCCCTCTTCCTCCACCACCTGGCCCGCGCCACCGGCGACGCCCGGTACCTGGAGGCCGGCCGGTTGCTGCTCCACCAGGAACTGGACCGCACCTTCGCCCTGGACGACGGCGCCCTGTCCGTCTCCGACCACGCCGGACTCACCCGCGCCATGCCGTACCTGGCCACCGGCGCCGCCGGGGTCGCGACGGCCGTCAGCCACTACGCGGCCACCGCCCCCGACGAGCGCTGCACCACCGCGCTGCCCCGGCTGGTCGCCGGCATCCGGGTCTCCTGCGCCACCATGGAGGCCGGCCTGTACCGGGGGCTGGCCGGACTGACCTGGTTCCTGACCGGGCACGCCGCGCTCACCGGCGCGGCCCCCGACCGCGAGGACGCCGTCCGCGCCGCGACCGGCCTGGTGAAGTACGCCGTCCCCTTCCGGCGCGGCGTCCGCTTCCTCGGCGCGGGTTCGCAGCGCTTCACCGCCGACCTCTCCAGCGGCGGGGCCGGCGTGCTGCTCGCCCTGCACCGCCTGCTGGACGGCCCGCTCCTGACGGAGCACCACCCGGCGCACCGCCCCGTACCGGCGGGCGCCCCCTGAACGCCTCGGCACACGTGAGGGATCACGTACCGAGGTCCGCACCGCAGACCGACCCGACCCCGAGAAGAAAGCGAGAGCACCCATGAGCCAGATCCTCGCGCTCCAGACCCTGGACACCGAGCCGGAGGCCTTCCGTCCGCCCTGCTTCAGCGTCTCCTGGAGCATCAGCGACATCTTCCCCGAGCCCATGTAACGAGCCGGCACCCGGAAGGGCCGGGCCCGGTGGCGCAGCCACCGGCCCCGGCCCGGCGCGTTTCCCGGCCCGGCGGCGGGTCCTTGTCCACCGGTCGGTGGACGGCCGGTTCCACCGGTCGAGGCTGCCGGCCGACCGGGCCCGGCGGCCAGCATTTCCCGCATGAGAGATCTGACCGTACGCACCGCGCGCTGGAGCGCCCGGCACCCGTGGCGGGCCGTCGCCGCCTGGTTCCTCTTCGTCGCCCTCTGCCTGGGCACCGGCCTCGCGCTCGGCAACAATGCCGCGACCGCCGAGGACTTCCGCGTCGGCGAGGCCGGCCGGGCCGAGGCCATGGCCACCGCGGGCGGCCTGCAACGCCGGCCCACCGAACACGTCCTGATCCGCGCCGCGTCCGGGCCGCTGGACCGCCCCGCGGCCGAGGCCGCGGCCCGGGACGTCCGGGCCCGGATGGCGAAGCTGCCCGAGGTGGCCGAGGTGGGGCAGCCGGTCCCCGCCGCGGACGGCACCGCCCTGCGGATCCGCGTGGTCCTGCACGGCCCCGAACTGGAGGGCCGGAAGAACGTCGTACCGCTGCTGGAGCAGACCGCCCGGGCCGCCACCGCGCACCCCGGCGTGGTGGTGGAGGAGACCGGCTCCCCCGCGATCAGCAAGGGCGTCAACGACCAGCGCGGCAGGGACCTGGCCCTCTCCGAGCGCATCACCCTGCCGATCACCGTGGTCACGCTCCTGCTGGTCTTCGGCTCGGTGGCGATGGCCGCGGTACCCCTGCTGCTCGCCCTGACCTCGATCGCCGCCGCGCTCGGCCTCTCGATGGCCTTCTCGCACCTGCTGCCCGACGCCGGCGTGGGCACCAACCTGATCCTGCTCATCGGCCTGGCGGTCGGCGTGGACTACGCCCTCTTCTTCCTCAAGCGCGAACGCGAGGAACGGGCCCGCAGCGCCGGACGCCTGGGCCCCGAGGCCCTGGTGGAGCTGGCCGCGGCCACCGCCGGCCGGACCATCGTCACCTCCGGCCTCGCCGTGATCGCCGCCACCGCGACCCTCTACCTCGCCACCGACGTCATCTTCTCCTCGCTCGCCACCGGCACCGTCCTGGTCGTCGCCACGGCCATGGCCGGTTCGGTCACCGTGCTGCCCGCGCTGCTGGTGAAGACCGGGCAGCGGGCCGCCCTGAAGGCCGAACGGCGGGCCGCGCGCGGCCGGTCCGCGGCCCCCGGACGCCGCTTGCGACGCCGCTCCGGGCGCGTCCGTACGGGCCGGGGCGACGCGCACGGCAACGGCCGCCTGCTGCGGGCCCTGCTCGTCCCGGCCCGCCGGCACCCCGCCGCCACCGTCCTCGCGTCCGTGCTCTTCCTGCTGGCGCTGGCCGCACCCGCCCTCGGCATGAAGCTGGTCGACCCGGGCAAGGACACCTTCTCCCGCGGCATCCCCGCCATGCGGGCCTACGACCGGCTCACCACCGCTTTCCCCGAGCTCCTCGTCGAACACGAGGTGGTGGTGCGCGCCGCCCCCGGGCGGGCCGCGGACGTCCGCCGCGCCCTGACCGCACTCGACCGCCGCGCCCAGGCCGACCCGCTCTTCGCCCCGCACCCCGCACCCCGGCTGCGCACCTCCCCGGACCGGCGCGTCCACGTCCTCTCCCTGGCCGTGGCGCACCCCGCGCCCTCCCCCGAGGCCGTCGCCTCCCTCGCCCGGATCCGCACCGACCTGCTGCCCGCCACCGTCGGCGCGCTGCCCGGGGTGGAGAGCGCGGTCAGCGGTGACGTCGCCCGGGGCCGGGACTACGTCGCCGACGAACGCGACCGGCTCCCGCTGGTCGTGGGCGCCCTGCTCCTGATGTCCTTCCTCACCATGGCGCTCGCGTTCCGCTCGGTGGTCGTCGCCCTGCTCGGCGTCCTGCTCAACCTGCTGTCCGCCGCGGCCTCGCTCGGCGCGCTCGTCCTGGTCTTCCAGGGCACCTGGGCCGAGGGCCTGCTCGGCTTCGACTCGCTCGGCGCGATCGCCTCCCGGGTCCCGCTCTTCCTCCTGGTGATCCTCTTCGGCCTGTCCACCGACTACCAGATGTTCGTGGTCAGCCGGATCAGGGAGGCCCGCGCGGCGGGGCTGCCCCCGCGCGAGGCCGTCCTGCACGGCATCGGCGCCTCAGCCAAGGTCGTCACCAGCGCCGCCGTCGTGATGGTCACGGTCTTCGGCGCCTTCGTGGCGCTGCACCTCACCGAGATGAAGCAGATGGGCTTCTGCCTGGCCCTCGCGGTCCTGCTCGACACGGTCGTGATCCGGCTGCTGATCCTGCCCGCCGCGCTCCTGCTGCTCGGAGAGCGCGCCTGGTGGCCCCGGCGACCGGCCGTCCGCCACCCCGCACCTGCCCAAGAAGCGCTCGAGAAAGGCGAGTTCAGCGCCACCGCGCCGGCCCGGGGCCACCCCGCCGACGTACGCTGATGATCATGATGCAACGACCGCAGCGCGGCGACCCGTCCTGGATATGGCTGCTGTACGGCTGGGAACTGCTCGGCTGGGCGATCACGGCCCTGCTGGCCGTGGTCACCGTCTTCGGGGACGTACCCGCCCGGCAGGCCTACGGGTCGCTCGCGCTGATGGCCGTACTCGCCGCCGCGTACGGCCTGGTCCGCCACCGGCGCGGGGGCGGCCGGCTCCGCGCCGGGTACGCGTACCTGGGGCTCCTGGTCCTCGTCCTCGGGGCGCTGTCCTGGTCCCGGGACGGCTTCGGCGCCCTCTACCTGGTCTTCCTCCCCCAGTTCGTGGTCTTCGCGGACGGGCCGCGCTCCGCGCTCGCCGCCAGCAGCCTCGGGGCGGCCGCCGTCAGCGTCGGCGGCACGCTCCGCGAGGGGTGGAGCTGGGCCGCGCTCGGCGGGAACTCGCTCTCCTCCGTCGGCGTGTACGCGGTCAGCGCCCTGGCCGTCCTGGTCACGCCCAAGGCCCTGGAACTGCGCGACGAGCGGGCTCGGCTGCGCGCCCAACTCGCCGGTGCCCGCACCGAACTGGCCGAGGCGCAGAAGGCACAGGGCGCCGCGGAGGAGCGCGAGCGGCTGTCCCGCGAGATCCACGACACCCTCGCCCAGGGCTTCGCCTCGATCGTCGCCCTGGCGGCGGCGGCCCGCTCCGGGCTCGCCGCCGACCCGGAGCGCACCGCCCGGCAGCTGCGGTCCATCGAGCAGACGGCCCGCGAGAACCTGGCCGAGGCGCGGGTGCTGGTCGGTGCCGCCCCGGCCGGTCAGGTGGCCGCCGGCTCGGTGGCCGCGACCCTGCGCCGCACCCTGGACCGGTTCACCGAGGACACCGGGCTGGCGGTGGTGGCGGAGCTGGCCGAGGTCGACTGCGACCAGCCGACCCGCATCGCCCTGCTGCGCTGCACCCAGGAGTCGCTGGCCAACGTCCGCAAGCACGCGGCCGCTTCCACGGTCTCGGTGGTGCTGGCCCGGCAGCCGGGGGCCATCGAGCTGGAGATCACCGACGACGGCCGGGGCTTCACGCCCGGTGCCCACCACGGCTTCGGCCTGGACGGAATGCGCCGCCGGCTGGCGGAGTTCGGCGGGGAACTGACCGTCACCAGCTCG
Source organism: Streptomyces sp. NPDC089919 (assembly GCF_040684615.1). Classification (NCBI taxonomy): domain Bacteria; kingdom Bacillati; phylum Actinomycetota; class Actinomycetes; order Kitasatosporales; family Streptomycetaceae; genus Streptomyces; species Streptomyces sp. NPDC089919. The sequence goes on along the minus strand of NZ_JBFBGK010000098.1, from coordinate 3,688 downwards.
GTCGGGGACGGCACCCGGATCCTCGTCCTCATCCCGTCGTACGGCGCCCCGGTCCCGTCGTACGGCACCCCGCCGGCCCACCCCGAGGAGACCACGTGACCAGCACACCGACCGGCGCCGACGACGCTTCCGGCGGACCGGACTTCACGGGTGACCGCCCGGGCCGGCTCCGCGTGATCACGGCCGACGACCACACGGTGATGCGCGCCGGACTGGTGGCGCTGCTGTCCGCCGAGCCGAGCCTGGAGATCGTCGGCGAGGCGGCGGACGGCGCCGCCGCCGTCGAACTCGCCTTCCGGCTCCGGCCGGACGTGGCGCTGCTGGACCTGCGCATGCCCGTGCTGGACGGGGTGGGCGCCACCGCCGCGATCACCGCCGGGGCGCTGCGGACCCGGGTGCTGATCCTCACCACGTACGACACCGACACCGAGATCGAGCGGGCCGTCGAGGCGGGGGCCACCGGCTACCTACTCAAGGACGCCACCCGCGAGCAGCTGGTGGACGCCATCCACGCCGCGTCCCGGGGCGAGACCGTCCTCGCCCCGCGCGTGGCCCGGCAGTTGGTCGACCGGATGCGGCGTCCGGCCCCGGTGACGCTCACCGCGCGCGAGGGCGAGGTCCTGCGCGCGGTGGCGGACGGCCTGTCCAACGCCGAGATCGGCAGACGGCTGTTCATCGGCGAGGCCACGGTCAAGACGCACCTGCTGCGGGTCTTCGCCAAGCTCGACGTCGGCGACCGGACCCGCGCGGTGGTCGTGGCCCTGGAGAAGGGGCTGCTGGCCCGGGGCCCGGAGGCCTGACGCCCGCCCCGCACCCCGCCTGTTGACCGGAATCCGAGACGGCCCTGCCCAGCATGCGGGCAGGGCCTTGCTGGGGCAGGTGACGTGGGCGAGCATTCCTAGTAATCCGATGGGAAAAGGGGGATTCCATCGGCGCGGCTTGCGACCTGTCCCGCACCCCTCCCAACGACGTTCCGGAGTAGTCCAGATGACCCTCGCCCTCCCGGTCCGGGCCGCCGAAACCGAACACCGGGCACTGCTGCGGACCGCCCGCGACGTCGCGGAGGACCTGGCCGCGGACGCCATCGCCCGCGACCGGACGGGCGCACCGCCGCTCGACGAGGCGGCCCGGCTCCGCGAGGCCGGCCTGCTGGCCGCCCTCACCCCGCCCGGCCCGGACCGCGGGACGGACTGGCGGACCGGCTGCGCCGTGATCCGCGAGATCTCCGCGGCGGACAGCTCGGTCGGCGAGGTGCTGGCCCGGCACTACGCCAACGCCTGGAGCGGGCGCTTCTTCGCGGACGGCCCCCGCGCGGACGAACTCGAAGAGGAGTCGCTGCGCGGCCAGTGGCTCTGGACGGGCGCGCTCCGCGGCCCGGCGCCGGAGGACGGCACCGGCCCGGCGGACCTCACCCTGCGACGGCGCGGCACCGGCTACCTGATCAGCGGCCGCCGGGCGGTGGCGACGGCGGTGACCGTCGCCGACCAGATCCTGGTGGACGCCCTCTGCCCGGCGACCGGGGACGTCCTGGTCCTGCGGATCGCGCCCGGCGCCCGCGGGGTGAGCCTCGAGCCCGCCCCGGACCGCCTCGGCCAGCGGGTCGCCGGCGCGGGCGAGCTCGTCCTGGACCGGGTCACGGTCCCCGCCCGGCTGATCCTGGGACGCCGGCCCCAGGACGAGGAGCCGGCCGCGCCCGGCACCGCGCTCGCCGGGCCCGCGCTCCGGCTCGCGCTGTGCCACGTCGGCCTCGGCATCGTCGAGGGCGCGCTCACCGAGGCCCGCGACCTCAGCCGGGGCGGCCACGGGCACCGCAGCCCGGGCGGGGACCCCGACCTCCTGCTGACGTACGGCGAACTCGCCACCGCCGCGCAGACGGCCACCGCGGTCGTCCACCGGGCGACGGACGTACTCGCGGCGGCCCTCGGCGCCGGCCCGCACCTCGGCACCGGCCGGCACGCCGACACCGGCCCGCACCTCGACCACGGCGCTCGTCCCGGCACCGGCGCGCACCTCGGCACCGATGACCCCGCGACCGTGGCCGCGCTGGTCGCCACCGCGGAGAACGTGACCTCCAAGGCCGCCCTGGACATCACCACCCGCGTGCTGGAGCTGGCCGACGCCCCGGGCCTGGACCGCTTCTGGCGCAACGCCCGGGTGCTCACCGCCCACCACCCGGCCACCACCCGGCTCCGTTCCATCGGCGAGCACTACCTCAACGCCTCCCACCGCGTCGTGGCGGCGGCCTTCCACTGACGCGGCCGCCGGCCGCACGTGGGGCCGGGGCGGTGAGCGATAATGAGCCCATGCGGATCTCAGCCAGGGCGGACTACGCGGTGCGTGCCGCGCTGCAGCTCGCAGCCTCACAGGACGACGCCCCGGTGAAGGCCGAGGCCATCGCCGACGCCCAGGACATCCCGCACAAGTTCCTCGAAGGCATCCTCAACGACATGCGCCGGGGCGGCCTGGTGCTCAGCCAGCGCGGCGGCAACGGCGGCTACCGGCTGGCCAAGCCCGCCGCCTCGATCAGCATCGCGGACGTCATCCGCGTGGTGGACGGCCCCCTGGTCTCGGTGCGCGGGGTCCGGCCGCCGGACCTGACCTACACCGGGCCCGCCGAGTCGCTGCTGCCGCTGTGGATCGCGCTGCGGTCCAACGTCCGGCAGATCCTCGACGGCGTGTCACTGGCCGACGTGGCCGCCGCCCAGCTGCCCCCCGACGTCTCGGCGCTCACCGACACCCCCGGCGCCTGGACCAATCCCTGATCGGGTAACCCCTCCCACCTGCGGTTTCTCACAACTCAAGACGCCTATGTCCAGTATTCGGTCAGGCTCTTGGGATGGCCGATTCGTTCTGCCAAGATGCCTACCAAGTCGGTGGGAAAACTAGGGATCAGGGGGTGGACACCGTGCGCACACCGCACCACAGGAGCCACCCGATCGCCGCGCTCACCAGCCGCCGGCACATCGACCTGGCCCGTACGTCCAGCGCCATCTGTCGCCCTTCCTGACCCCTCGCCCGGCACCGGCACCACCGGCCGGGCGCTGCACAGCGCCCGCCACCCGTGATCCCCGGGCCCGCCGGCACCGGCCACCTCCCCGACGGCCCCCGGACGCACCGCGCCGTCGCGACGGCCGCCGGACGCGCCGTACCGCCACGAGGGGAAGCCGCGCACCGTCCACGACGACGGCCGGGCGACCCCACCCGCCGCACCCACCCCTTTCGCCTCACCCCTTTCGCCCCGCCCCGGCCGCCGACGGCCGGGCCGCGGACGCCTGCCCGCCCGACTCCGACTCCCTCCTCGACACCCGATCCTTGAAAGGACACCTCCGTGTCTGCCGTGAGACCGCGCACCGCCCTTCGCACCCTCGCCGTCACCGCCTCGCTCCCCCTCCTCCTGACGGCCTGCGGCTACGGTTCCGACGCCGCGAAGGACGACAAGAAGGACGAGCAGGCCAACGTCGCCGCCACCGGCAAGAAGCTCTCCGCCGACAAGGTCCGGATCGGCTACTTCCCGAACCTGACCCACGCCACCGCGCTGGTCGGCGTCCAGGAAGGCCTGATCGCCAAGGAGTTGGGCGGCACCAAGCTCGCCACGCAGACCTTCAACGCCGGCCCTTCCGAGATCGAGGCCCTCAACGGCGGCTCCCTCGACATCGGCTTCATCGGCCCCTCGCCCTCGATCAACGCC